>NZ_JAMYLR010000010.1:0-192301 GCF_040318155.1 Mesorhizobium sp. M1307
AAACCCACCCCCACAATCCCTCTACCACCACTAGGGCATTATTAAACACCCCAACCCCCACATGGCCGCTTAATACTCCTCCTCGGGCTGAGGGTCTCCGCCCGCCCCGCGCCCTTTCCTACCCCTGCCGGGCGCTCACTTTCTCGCACACGGGCAAAGCCAATTGGCCGCTTCTGCCGCGTCCTTCTCGGTCGGCGGCTGCTGCCCCGCCGTCCCCACTGCCTGCCAAGATATCGCCCCCGGGCTGCCAACCGCGTTGCCGCTGTCGTCGTTGGGCTGACACCGGGTAGCGGCGCAGCGCCTGGATCGAAGAAGGATCGTTATCGGCAAGACCGCAGTCCAGAGGGGAGAGGCCGGCCAAGGCGGATTTGAGCCGGATTGGTCGAGAGAGAGGGCCGCCCGGTTCATTCCCGTTCCGCTCTCCTCGAGGTTTTCTCCATGCTTGATGTTTCTTCGAAGACTGCCGCTCCGGCAGTGCCGCTTCCGCTTGTCTCATCCCCGGCTGTCGAACCAGCTGCCGCCATCCACAGCGCGGCGCAGTTTCTTCTGCCCCATCTCGAACGCGGTCAGCGCGTCGACGCCTCGAGCCGCATCCGACCAAGCTGGTTCAATCGGCGGCGATGGCATCCGTTGCTCCGCCGAAGCCGAGCTACCGGCCGATTCTTCCTGCCAAGGTTGTCAGCGACGGCCTCTTGTCCGACGCGCAGCTAGAAACAGTCATCTATGCCGGCGAGGCCCATTCGGAGTTCCTCGCCGGTTCCTGGATGGTGGACGAGACCTTCGATCTTGTCTCTGCCGCGCGCGACGATGCCGCGCACGCCGTGCG
Source organism: Mesorhizobium sp. M1307 (assembly GCF_040318155.1). NCBI lineage: Bacteria > Pseudomonadati > Pseudomonadota > Alphaproteobacteria > Hyphomicrobiales > Phyllobacteriaceae > Mesorhizobium > Mesorhizobium sp. M1307. The sequence goes on from NZ_JAMYLR010000010.1 coordinate 827, forward strand.
ATTCCGCCGGGGCTTCATGCTCGGCGACGGGACGGGCGCCGGCAAGGGCCGCCAGTCGGCCGGCATCATCCTGGATAGTTGGATGCAGGGCCGCCGCAAGGCGGTGTGGATCTCCAAATCCGACAAGCTGATCGAAGACGCCCAGCGCGACTGGTCTGCTCTCGGCATGGAGCGCCTGCTGGTCACGCCGCTGTCGCGGTTCCCGCAGGGCAAGGCCATCCGCCTCGATCAAGGGGTCCTATTCACCACCTACGCCACGCTGCGCTCCGACGAACGCGGTGAGAAGGTCTCGCGCGTGCGGCAGATCGTCGAATGGTTGGGCACCGAATTCGACGGAGTGATCATTTTCGACGAGAGCCACGCCATGCAGAACGCCGCAGGCGGCAAGGGAGAACGCGGCGACGTCGCCGCCTCACAGCAGGGACGCGCCGGGCTCCGCCTCCAAAACGCCCTGCCGAACGCCCGCGTCGTCTATGTCTCGGCGACGGGCGCAACCACCGTCCACAACCTCGCCTACGCGCAGCGTTTGGGCCTGTGGGGTGGTGAGGATTTGCCCTTCGCGACCAGGGCCGAATTTGTCGAGACGATCGAGGCCGGCGGCGTTGCCGCCATGGAAGTGCTGGCCCGAGACCTTCGCGCACTCGGTCTCTACACGGCCCGATCGCTCTCGTACGATGGTGTCGAATACGAGCTGGTCGAGCACCAGCTTACCTCCGAGCAGACCCGCATCTACGACGCCTATGCCGGAGCGTTTAGCGTCATTCATAACAATCTCGACGCCGCAATGCGGGCCGCCAACGTCACAGGCGAGACCGGGACACTGAACCGTCAGGCAAAGTCGGCTGCACGTTCGGCTTTCGAGAGCACGAAACAGCGCTTCTTCGGGCATTTGCTCACCGGCATGAAGACGCCGACCCTGATACGCTCGATCGAGCGCGATCTCCATCAAGGCCATGCCGCCGTCATCCAGATCGTCTCGACCGGCGAGGCACTGATGGAACGGCGCCTCGCGGAAATTCCAACCGAGGAATGGAACGACGTTCGCGTCGACATCACGCCGCGCGAATATGTCCTCTCGTATCTGCAGCATTCCTTCCCCGTGCAACTCTACGAGCCGTTCACCGACAGCGAAGGCAATTTGTCGTCACGTCCGGTCTATCGCGACGGCCAGCCCGTCGAGAGCCGCGAAGCGGTCGCCCGCCGCGATCGCCTCATCGAGCAACTCGCTTCACTGGCCCCCGTCCCGGGGGCACTCGATCAGATCGTACAGCGCTTCGGCACCGACCTCGTAGCGGAAGTGACAGGCCGGTCGCGCCGCGTCGTTCGCAAGACCAGCACTCGAGGCATCGATCGCCTTGTCGTCGAAAACCGCGCCGGATCGGCCAATTTCGCCGAGGCACAGGCATTCATGGATGACTGTAAGCGCATATTGGTGTTTTCCGACGCCGGTGGCACTGGCCGCAGCTATCACGCTGATCTCACTGCGAAGAACCGCCGCCTTCGAGTTCACTATCTGCTTGAGCCGGGCTGGAGGGCCGATGCCGCCATCCAGGGCTTGGGGCGCACCAACCGCACGAACCAGGCGCAGCCGCCGCTGTTCCGGCCGGTTGCGACCGATGTGAAGGCTGAGAAGCGCTTTCTCTCGACGATAGCCCGGCGGCTCGACACATTGGGCGCCATTACGCGCGGCCAGCGCCAGACCGGCGGTCAGGGCCTATTTCGCCCTGAGGACAATCTGGAGTCGCACTATGCCCGCGACGCGCTGCGGCAGCTTTACCTGCTGCTGGTTCGCGGCAAGGTGGACGGCTGCTCACTCCAGATGTTCGAGGAAGCGACCGGCCTCACACTGACGGAGTCCACCGGCATCAAGGACGAGCTGCCACCGATCACGACCTTCCTCAATCGGCTGCTGGCGCTTACCATCGCACTTCAAACCGTCCTGTTTACAGCCTTCGAACAATTGCTAAATGCGAAAATCGAGGGCGCCATTGCCTCCGGTGCCTACGACATCGGCTTGGAAACACTGCGTGCCGAGAGCTTCGTCGTCACCGAGCGACGCGTCATCCATGTCCATGCGGCCACCGGTGCGGAAACGCGACTGCTGACCATCGCCCAGCGCAAGCGCAATCGACCCGTTTCACTTGCCGATGCCCTTGCCCAGCTTCACGATCCCCGCGCGAAGCTCCTGGTCAACAACCGATCCGGCCGCGCCGCCGTACAGGTGCCAGCGCCCGCACTCATGCTCGACAACGGCGAGATCGAATGGCGCGTCCGGCTGATCCGGCCGATGGAGCACCATCAGGCCTCATTGAAGATGATGGCGGAGAGCCACTGGGTTGAGGCTGAGCAGGCTGCGTTCGCTGACGCCTGGAGTGCCGAGACGGCTGACGTGCCCGAGTTCACGGACAGCACTATCCATGTCGTTGCCGGCATGCTGCTGCCGATCTGGAAGCGTCTGCCTAGGGAATTCTCACGTGTGTACCGGCTCCAGACTGACGATGGCGAGCGCATCATCGGTCGTCAGGTCCCGCCAGCATGGATCGCGGGCGCACTGGCAACAAGCTCGCCTTCGATCACAGCCAGTGATGCTTTCGTTGCGCTACTGGGCGGTCGAACGATCCTCGACCTCGCTGATGGTCTGCAGCTTCGGCGCAGCCGCCTCATGGGCGTTAGCCGAATCGAGCTGACGGGCTTCAACGACACAATGCGCGACCGTCTTTCGGCTTACGGCCTCTTCCGAGAGATCATCTCCTGGAAGCTGCGCATGTTCGTGCCCGCCGACGCATCTGGACCCGCAATTCTGGGCAAGTTGCTGAAGGGCTATCCAGTCCAGCGCATCGACACGCGGGAGGGTGCGTGATGGCCCGCCACGATGCGTCAGAACTGGCGCACCGCCTCGGCCAGCAGGCTGAGGCGGTTTGTCGCTACTATCTTTCGAACGGGCATCGCGAGGGCCGCTACTGGCTTGTCGGCGATGTGCAAAACACGCCGGGCCGCTCAATGTTCGTGCGTCTCGTCGGGTCAGCGAACGGAAAAGGAGCAGTCGGCAAGTGGGCCGATGCGGCGACTGGCGAGCATGGCGACCTTCTAGACGTCATCCGCGAAAGCCGCGGCTTCAGCAACTTCAAGGACGTTGCGAATGAAGCAATGACATTTCTCGGCTTGCCGCATCCCGAACCAGAGCAGATTTCTCCCCGGCCGAAATCGGTAGACACGCCATCCGGATCATCGGAGGCAGCGCGTCGGCTGTTTGCGATGTCGCAGCCGATTGCGGGTACGGTCGTAGAGGCGTATCTGCGCAACCGCAGTATTACCGCTTTGCACGGGACCGGAAGCCTGCGTTTTCACCCGCGCTGCTACTACCGGCCCGACGAACACGCGCCGACTGAGACCTGGCCGGCGATGATCGCTTCCGTCACCGATCTCGACGGCCATTTGACTGGCGCACATCGCACCTGGCTTGATCCTTCCGGCAGGGGCAAGGCATCGGTCGGTACGCCGAGGCGCGCGATGGGCGATCTTCTCGGTCACGCGGTTCGCTTTGGCCTGCCGGGCGACGTCATGGCGGGCGGCGAAGGCATCGAGACCGTCTTGTCGCTTCGGTGCATCCTGCCCGATATGGCTATGGCAGCGGCACTTTCGGCCGCCCATCTTGCTGCCATGCTGTTCCCCCTCACGCTGAGACGGCTCTACATCGTGCGCGACGCCGATCCAGCCGGTAACGGCGCGCGTGACACCTTGATCGAAAGAGCGAATGCTGCCGGGATCGAGCCGGTCGTGCTCTCGCCGGCACTTGGGGACCTCAACGAAGATCTCTGTACGCTAGGCGTGGATGCCGTTCGAGCAGCAGTCCGTGTTCAGCTCGCCCCGCAGGACATCACCCGTTTCATGGCAGTGGCGGGATAACTCGGAACGAAACAATCTGTCCGCTGTCGCTTGCATCGCTTGGATGCTCCTGAAGTCGGAGAGAACCGCGCCTGCGGGCCTTCGAGAGGGCGATCGGCCAGCAAACGACCCGGACCCGCAATGTCTTCGGCCGACTATTTTCCGGCGCGCTCCCCAAGGGAGCGCTTTCCATCGCGAAGCAAAATAGCCGGCCTTCACCCTCCTCCGCTGACACTCCGGCCCTTCGCTTCGCTGCGGGTGCAGGTCCGTCCCGTCCGCCGGCTTCCGTCGCCATGAAGGCCGCGAGGGTCGCGGTCCAACCGGCGGAGCATCCAATGAGCGAGCATGACGACTACGAACCACAGCACTCGTCTTCACCCATCGACCACGTCCTCACCGAACTCCAGCTCTATGGCTACCGACCCTTCGCGGATGAGCCTGATCCTCGACCGCTTCCAGAGGGCCACTGCGTCGCCGGCGCGATCGCCGACATCTTCGACGCCCTCATCGTGGCACTGCAAGACACTCGCCTCGAGCCCGATCTCGACGATCTTCTGTGGTCGACCGTCAACATCTTTCACCGCGCCGCAGATCGGATCGAGCGCGAACTCGACCACAACGAGCAGGCGCAACGCCGCAGCCAGCGTGAGCAGGACGGCAGCGAAGTGAAATCCGTCGAGCTGGAACGCCTGACGGCCGAAGGGCAGACGCTGATCGAACGCCAAAGCGCCTTCGAACTGATGCGTGATCAGGCCGCGGATCACTACGAGCGCCACACCGGATCGAGTTGGCGACCGCGCAGCGGATCGATGGTCAACCACCGCAACATGACCTCTGCGCTGATCGACAGCCGCGACTTTCTCAGCGCCAAGAAACGCGCCTCGCAGGAAGTCCTTCTGCCACCTGGCCCGAAAATCGCCTTCACCGCTGGGCTCGACTTCAATGACCACCAGCTGATCTGGGCCAAGCTCGACCAGGTCCACGCCAGGCATCCCGACATGGTCTTGATGCATGGGAAATCGCCGAAGGGTGGCGAAAAGATCGCCTCCTGTTGGGCAGACCACCGCAAGGTACCCCAAATCGGCTTTGCCCCTGATTGGACAAAGCATGCCAAAGCCGCCCCGTTCAAGCGCAATGACGCAATGCTGGAGGTACTGCCGATAGGCGTCATCGTCTTTCCCGGGACCGGAATTCAGGACAATCTTGCAGACAAGGCAAAGAAGCTCGGCATCCCAGTCCTCGACTTCCGCCCCAAGGGAGGCGGCGCGTAAGCGCTGCCCGCCCCTACCTTTTTTCGATTGTACGATACGGCCGCGGTCGGGCAGCGCATACTGTATTTGCAGCTCGCTGGAGTGCTTGGCCCGGGATGCCGTATCTCCGGCTCCCGGCGCCGCCCGTCTTTTGCGATACTCAAGTCCGCGCGCTCTAGCAAAGGCGCGCGACGCCGTCACGCTTGCCGTCAACGTTTCAGCTGCGTCGCAGCTGGCATCACAGCTGCGAATAACGACGCCCGTTCAACCGAACAGGGCTGGATCTGGGCGAACTCACAGAACAACCGGCGTGGGCAGGATGCTTTTTTCTGACCGGCCGTCACATTGTTAGCGTTGTCGCTGACACGGCATCGCGCGACGCACAGTTCGAATCCACCACGGCGTGCCGTCTCGTTCCAAAGATAGCGGATATCCGGTGATGCACGTCAGCCGTGACTTTGACCATCACGTGCGTGTCTTAAGCGCGGTGCCGACAACAGCTTGCGACTTCGCGATGCCTGTACAGAGGAGCATCGACGCCGGTGATCGTCGTAGCCGGGATTTCGCCAGCGACGGTATCGCCAGGTTCTCCGTTGATGTCTCTATCTGGTGGGCCGCTCCAAACGGCCTCTTTAATGGGCTGATCTGGCCGAAGGTCGGCTGCGCCTCGATCGCCTAAGCCGCAATGGCGCCGATCGACTTTCTTCCCCTGCCGGCTGCGCCGTCATTCCTCGCCAAACAACAAAGTCGCTTGGCTGCCATCCTCCGCTGGCGCTGCGGTCGCAAGCGATGCGGCGTCGATCGCCTCCGGCCCGCCGATCGCCATCGAGGCCGCAATGGTGCGGGCTCGAAACAGAGTTCAAGGAGAAAACTCATGGCGATAATCGGAACCTTCAAGAGGACCGGCAACAACGAGTTCACCGGCGAAATCGTCACTCTCTCGCTCCAGACCAAGAACGTCCGGGTCGTGCCCGAGACCAACCGCTCTGGCGACAGCGCCCCCAGCCACCGTGTCTTCGTCGGGCGGGTCGAGATCGGCGCCGCATGGTCCAAGCGCTCCAATGACGGCCGCGACTATCTCGGCGTGAAGCTGGACGATCCGAGCTTCGCTGCTCCGATCTACGCCAACCTCTTCAACGATGAAGAAGGCGAAGGCTACAGCCTCATCTGGTCGCGCCCCAACGGCCGCCGCAACGCGGAGTAAGGCCCCGACCAAGGCTCCGCCCGGACGAACAGGGCGGGGCCGTCCTCCTTTTCACGACAAGATGAGCGCAGTCGCTGCGCAACCAGCTCCGTCGGACTTGGGGCGACTACCTGTCGTGTTCGCGACTGGAGACTTCATTCCTGCATGTTGCCTCGCCGATCATCGAAAATTCGCGGTGTTTCCCGCGTCAACTCACGGTGCCGATTTTCTGATCAACTCGCATGGGTCCACATTCAGCGCAGTTGCGATCCTCCCAAGAACACTGATGCTGGCCGAGACCCGAGCGCGCTCGATCGATCCGACGTAACGCATGCTCAGTCCAGAGCGGGCGGCCAGTTCCTCCTGCGTCACGTTCTGGTCATGGCGCAGACGACGCATGTTGGCCGCCATGATCTCCTTGAGATTCATGAAGGATTAGGGACCAGAAAGGGAACTATCGTTCTAGGAATGATCGTTCCTATTCGCTATGATTGGTGCTCGATCTAAAGGACGGCTCCTTCGAGATCGCGATCAAAATATGAACGGTCAAATACCATGCTTAAACCGCTGCTCGATCCTGATGCCGCCGACATTGCGCCGGATGCCCCGGTCCTGACCGGCTATGACGAGGAGCGTCTGCTCACCTACATTCGCCTCCTTGACGCGGCAGCGGAAGATGCCGATTGGCGAGAGGTGGCCAGGATCGTCTTGCATATAGACCCGGAGCAGGAGCCGGAACGAGCGTTCCGGTCCTGGGAGACCCATCTTGCCCGCGCGCGATGGATGACGACCAGCGGCTACCGATATCTTCTCGCTGGCGGCGCTCCGCACTGACGCGGGCCGGCGCTCCACTTTGCTGAGTCAGCATAATGGTTTGCCGACTCTCCAACTATTCAACTTCCTTATCCGCCGGGAATGTTGATGCCGACGCCTCACATCCGGGTACGCGGAGAGGACAGGAACAGTGCAAGGCGATTGGACCGATCCGGCGGCGTATGCACACATGTGCAGCTACCAGGCTACGGAGTTCGCTGCCGAGTATCTGATCCGGAATGACGAATTCGTGGCAGAGTGCAGCCAGCTTGCATCGCAACTCGCTGGTTCTGGAGAACCTGCCGGTCAGCCCGATCTCGCCGCCCGTTGGGGCGCGCGATTTCAAAACTGCCGGTGCCGGACTTCCGAAAGCTGACAATATCATCTGGACGGAACAGGCCTCGCCGCGCGTGCTCCGGGTCATGCGGGTATCTGCATCCCATCAAACAGTTCGACCTTCCAGCCTTGCCGGAGCCAGCGTTTGGCCGCAGGACGAAGGCCTTCACATTATTTGGTCTACCTTAATTGGGAAAAGTCATCTCGTCGCTGATGACCGCGCAGGTGAATTCAACGCTATCCTTCTGCCGCTCGATGCTGCATTCGATACGCGGCTCGATGCAGCGCGCCGGTTCTGGCGCGCACTGAACGGCCGGGCAGCCAGTCCATCTTACGGCGCGCTGCCGCAACAGACCAAGACCAGGCATATCCTCAATTTACGCGCACATGATGGTCACCGCACGGGTGCAACCTATCGTCAGCTCGCGGAGGTGCTGTTTTCGCAAGAGCCGATTGTGCCGCGAGATTGGCGTGATCATCACCTCCGCCACAAGGTCCGAGCTATCTTACGCCGTGCAGCTTTTTTAGTCGCCGGCGGCTATCGCGATCTTCTCTTCTACCCCCACAACCGCAGCGAAAAGTCCGGCCGCCGAAGTCCTTCTTCGGGGTAGCAAAAACGCGCCCCCCAATCTTTGCCCTCCCTCGCCTTTCCTCATTTCGATCATGGTCCACTTCGCGCGTCCCGGCAGGCCAGGACGACAGCAGAACCGAATGGAGATCGAGCGATGTCGAAGGGTCCCGCGGACGCGCCCCAAAAGTATTTGCGCACGAAGGAGGCAGCACCCATCGTCGGGCTCTGCGCCCGCACACTCGAAAAGCACCGGACCTACGGCACCGGCCCAAAATACCGAAAGGTCGGCGGGCGCGTTCTCTACGACATCAACGACCTGCACGCCTGGATAGAGCTGGGCGCACGCACCTCCACCAGCGATGCCAACGCGACCTATGTTCCGCCGGCAAAACCCCATGCAGCCCGCGCGCCCGCCTATGTCGGCAGGCGCGACCGCAGCTCCTGATCTGTGGCGCACCGAAAATGCAGTATCGCGAGACCGTTCAGCAGCAATTTGCGCTGCCTCATGTCCCCTCATCCGGCTTCCCTCCACCCGGCACGCGGGACGTCGTGGCGTGGCAGCTCGTCTTGTTGGTGAAATCCCGCCACCTGACACCGATCCACTCTCATGCGCGCGAAGAATCGACCTGCGTTGAGGCGGCAGGTGTGCACGGCATGGCAACGATTTGGAACGCTGCCATCCTGGTCTGGGCTGCGTCGCAAACCATCCACGCGCAAGCCAGGAGATTGCAACCGCGCCGCCTGGTAGCGGCGAAACAGCAGCAAACGCTGACCTTCATGTCGCCGCGTAAACGGCGGCACGTCCACAGCCGGATAGCCGCACGCGAGCAGCCGAGTCCATACACGGCCAAGCGTCGTAAAACTTGCCTGCTGCGCCCCGGGATCGGGTCATGAGCAAGCGCACAAAGATCATCGCCACGATGGTTGGCGGCGTAGTGCTCGCCGCGGCGCCGGCATGGATTAGCCATCCGCCGCTGTCCATCTGGAATGCATCGGCGAGCATCCCCGTCGGGCTCTATCGCGTCCAGCCGGCCGACAAAATCGGTATTGCCAATATCGCCGTCATCATGCCGCCCGAGCCATTGGCGGCCTTCATGGCAAGACGCGGGTATCTGCCGAAAAATGTGCCGCTCCTGAAGCGTATTTTGGCACTCGGGGGCGCAACCGTCTGTCGCCAAGGCACAACCATCATCGTCAACGGCAAGACGTATGGACATGCGCGCGAGCGTGACAGGCGCGGTCGAGCCCTGCCCATCTGGCAGGGCTGCCGCGACATTGCCGAGGCCGACGTCTTCCTTATGAACCCGGGTGCAGCCGACAGTTTTGACAGCCGCTATTTCGGCCCGCTCCCGCTCTCATCGATCGTTGGCCGTGCGGTTCCCGTCTGGACCACGGAGCGCACCACTCCGGTGCTGGATATCACCAACGATCCCCTTGCTAGCGAGCCGTGACGGCTCGGCTCGGCGCGCACTAACACCCATGAAAGGAGCACTGCAATGACCCAGATCGGAACCTTCACGCGCAATGATGACGGCTTCTTCGGCAATCTCTCCACGCTAACAATCGAGGCGAAGATTGCCATTCTGCCTGCCGAGAAATCCAAAACCGAAAACGCGCCCGACCATCTGATCTATTGCGAAGGGATGGCGGTCGGTGCGGCTTGGGACCGCGCCGGAGACAAGGCTGGGGATTACCTCTCCGTCTCAATTGACGACCCGTCCTTTACGCAGCCGATCCGCGCCAAGCTGTTCCGGTCCGATGCAGAGAACAGCGTCTGGAGCCTGCACTGGAACCGATCATCGAAGCGCGACGGGCGAGGCTGAACAGATGCTTCTGGAGCCCTTCGACGAATCTTTCTCGGCAACCCTTTTGATCCATTGCGCGCCGGTCAAACCCTTCGACCCGACCGCCCGCGACGCAGCCCAGAGGGGGCCTGACACTTGCTTGTGGTTGCGGACGCCGATTTCATCACAGTTTTGGCAAAGCCGGTTCGATCGGCGAGCCCCTGCCCTTAACGGAAGCGAACACCGTCGCAGGCTGGCGGCGCATCGGTTCTGCGGTCTGCGGGATGCAGCCCACAGAGGCATGACGACGTTTGCCGCATGTGTCATGCTTGGCTTCGTGGCGCCCGAAACTGGTGCAGCGGCTTCCTCTCATGGTGAACGGCCGGCGCACTCCGAGTCGACGATCTTGTCGGCTGGCCCGTGGTCGCGGCATATTCGAGAAGCGTCAAAACGCTTCGCCATTCCAGAGCGGTTGCTGCGCGGCGTCATGCATGTTGAGAGCGTCGGCGATGTTCGTGCGCTTTCAAGCAAGGGCGCAATGGGCTTGATGCAGATCATGCCGGCGACGTGGGAAGAACTGCGCATCAAATACCGTCTCGGTGACGATCCCTATCAACCGCGTGACAACATTCTTGCAGGTGCAGCATATCTTCGCGAAATGCTCGACAGCTTCGGGCGCAGCGGCTTTCTTGCCGCTTACAATGCCGGTCCTGGTCGGTACACGGAACATCTCTTAACCGGCCGTCCGCTGCCACGCGAGACGGTCGACTACGTCAGGAAACTCGCGCCGCTGCTCGATGGTGCAGTTCTCAGTCCGCGGCGCGCGCGGCAAGGAAGGGGCAGAGCCAGCTCGCTCCGTGCAACGATCTTTGCGCATCCCCATGACATTCGGAACGCCACTGCATCGGATGGCAATGGTTATGGCGAGACGATCTTTGCGGCGATTCATTCGTCCGCAATGGGGTCGCCAATGGGCAATCCTGTTGCGGACCTGACCGCGATCGAGCCACGGCCGAGTGAAACCGATTTCCAATCGAACCACGCTGTTTCCGGCCTATTCGCTCAACCCTCTTTAGCCATATCGCGATGATCGCCACGTTCCTCCTCAATTGCATTCCGGCCTGTTCCGTCGCGGAAATTGCGGCGGAAGGGTTGGCTGTGGATGAGAACAGAGAGATTGGCAGGATAAAGGGCCGCGAGGTGCGGCTCGGTTCGGCCGATTGTTTTCCTTACGATTTTCGTCTCATTTCGCAATGTGCTGGCACAATCAGCGATGTGCGCTATTCCCAATTTTTCAGTCTTTCAATGGAAACCGCACCTCGTGGCCGTCTAGCATGAAGCGTGACGATAGCTTTCGCGTCCGCCCCGGTCGCATCCGCTCCCGCGCCGGCCAGCGCGCACGACCCTTCATCTTCCAGGCTCTTGCGGCCACACAGCGCGCCGGCGGGCACCTTACACGCGAGGGTCGGATCACCTCCCCGCGAGCTTCAACGTTTGGCCGCGGCAGGTCAGCGAGCATCCGCGCCAGTCGCCTCATCTCTGACAGCTCACGCGGCGCCGTCGTCAAGACCCGTGTGGTACGGCAGTTCAGAGGGTCTGCGCCACTCGCCACCCATCTCAAATATCTTCGCCGCGAAGGTGTTACACGTGACGGTGAGAAGGCGAGGATGTTCGGTCCCGACACCAAAGATGCAGATCATGACGCCTTCTGCGACCGCTGCAAGGATGATCGGCATCACTTCCGTTTCATCGTTTCGCCGGAGGATGCAATGGAGCTCGGCGACCTCAAGAACTTCGCTTGTGACCTGATGGTCGACATGGAGCGCGACCTCGGCACGAAGCTCGACTGGATAGCCGTCGATCACTGGAACACCGAACATCCGCACGTTCACATCCTCGTTCGCGGCGTTGCCGACGATGGCGAGAGCCTTGTCATCTCGCGCGACTACATCCGCCAGGGCATGCGCGATCGGGCGAGCGACATTCTCACCCAGACGCTTGGGCTCCGCACGGACCTCGACATCCGCCAGGCCATCGAGCACCAGGTCGACACTGAGCGCTGGACGCAGCTCGATCGCCAGCTTGTTCGTGACGCCGACCGTCATGGTATCATTGATCTCGCGCCACACCCTGATCGCCGGCCCGACGAGTTCCTGGGGCTAAAAGTCGGCCGGCTGCGGCAACTGGAAAGCCTGGGCCTCGCGAACGAGATCCGTCCCGGCCAGTGGATGGTGGTCGAAGAGGCCGAGGCCACTTTGCGCACCCTCGGTGAACGCGGCGACATCATCAAGCGCATGCACCGCAGCCTCACTGTGCATGGGCTAGAAAAAGGGACGGCCGACTATGTGCTGGCCGCCGAAAAGATTGATGCGCCCGTGATCGGCCGACTGCTCGAACGCGGCCTTGATGACGAACGGCGCGGCGCGGCCTATGCCATCGTCGATGGCATTGATGGACGCACGCACCACATTCGCTTCCATGACCCTGATGTGGCCGGAGACTCCGACCCGGGCTCGGTCGTGGAGTTGTGCCGCGATGCGAGTGCAAATGGCGGTGGCCGGGTCACGCTCGCGGTCCGCTCCGACCTCTCAATCGAACAGCAGGTCCATGCTTCCGGCGCGACTTGGCTCGATCGCCAACTCGTTGCACGCGAGCCTGCCGAATTCGGTGACGGCGGCTTTGGCAGGGACGTAAGACAGGCACTGCAAGATCGGGTCGACCACCTTGTCAGCCGCGATCTGGCCAGGCGCGAGGGACAGCGCGTCATTCTTGTGCGCAATCTGATCGATACTCTACACGATCATGAGGTGGAATCGCTCGGTGCCCGCCTCGCCGCCGAGACGGGCCTCTCATTCACGAAGGCTGCCAACGGCGATCATGTGGCTGGGATTTACCGGCGGCGTTTCTCGCTGGCTTCAGGCCGGCTCGCGATGATCGACAATGGGCTCGAATTCAAGCTCGTGCCCTGGTCGCCGTCGCTCGAAAAGCGATTGGGTAATCAAGTCATCGGGGTCGTGTGCTCGGATACGGGGGGCGTGGATTGGAACCTGGGAAAGAAGCGCGGCATCGGGCTATGAAGGTTACAGGCGTATGCTCTGATGCTGGGAAGCCAGCACGGTCGCACATTCTATTTGTACCCGCACAGTGAAGCGCCGATTGCCTGGCAAAAAACAGGGACTTTGCGCATCCTCGATTCAGTCTGGCGCCCGCGATCGCGGCACTGGCGCTGTTTGCCTTCGTCTATCATTGGAACAGCTATCTGTGGCCGCTGACAGTTTTGCAAGGCAATGCAGAGGATTATCCGATCGTCATTAGCCTCAGCCGCTTGCTCAGCTACAACAGAGGCGCCCTCAATACAGGACTTGTCATGGCCGGCGCCACGCTCGCCGTGCTGCCGCCATTGATGCTCTTCGCCTTCCTGCAGCGCTTCTTCGTGGATTCGATCGTCGGCTCGGCGGTCAAGGGATAATGGACCAGCGCGGCGCTCTGTGCTAAGGTGTACACAGATCAACACAGGACACCGCTATGGCCGCTAGCACCACTATGACAATTCGCGTCAGTCCCGATGTAAAGGAAAAGCTCGACCGGATCGCAACCGACACCCGGCGTAGCAAGTCGTTCCTCGCAGGTGAAGCCGTCGCAGCGTATGTCGATCGCGAGCTTGAAATCATTGAAGGTATCAAGCGCGGCCTTGCTGATGTCGAAGCTGGGCGCATCGTGTCTCATGATAAGGCTATGGCAGAAATTTATGCTGCGATTGATGCCGGCACGGGCCGCAAGGTGTGACGCGAGCCGTTCAGTGGTCTCGCGGTGAGCTGGACGACATCAAGGAACAGATCGCCTATATCTCGCAGGATAATCCGCGCGCTGCGCGCCTGGTAGCAGACCGGATTCTGGACGCAGGGGCCGCGCTTGGGGAAATGGCAACCGGGCGACCCGGCCGTGTATCCGGCACCTATGAAAAGCCTGTGAGTCGCCTGCCCTACATCATCGCTTATGCCGTGACCGCCAAGGGCGGCCGGGAAAGCATTTCAATTTTGGGGGGGATCCACGCAGCGCGCGGTTGGCAGGACGAGGAATGGCCGAACTGAGCGAAATCTCGCGACGAAAGGGCTTTAATCGCGAGCGGATTTGCTGCCACCAATTTTGACAGCAAGCTGCCGGGTATTGCTCCCGAGTTTAACCGGAGACCTGGGTGGGAGCATATACGTCGAGCACGTTCTGAGTTTCGTCCGTTCGCAATGAGTTATGGCTACTAACGATCTGGCAAAACCACGATTCAGTCGGCGGTCAGCACGACCTTGACACTCTGTGAACGGTCGGCGGCAAGACGGAACGCGTCTGGGGCGGCGGAAAGCGTGCGCTCCGCCGTCACCAGCTTGAGGACATCCACCTCCCCCGAAACGATGAGATCGACCGCCCGGCCGAACTCCGTGCCGAAGCGGAAGGTGCCTTTGAGGTCGATCTCCTTGGCCATCACCGCATTGGCAGGCAGCGGGATCTGGCCACCGGGAAGATTGCCGACCTGGACCACCGTGCCGCCGCGCCGGACACTGGCGATCGCCGCGGCAAGGCCGGCGGCAGTGCCTGAAATCTCGAACGCCACATCAAGCGAACCGCCGGCAGCAAGCGCCTGGAGCTCGGCGTCGCCGCTGGAAAGGTCGATCGTCCTGTCGGCGCCAAGCCGGCGGGCGAAGGCGAGCGGAGCGGCGGCGATATCGGCGACCGTAAGCTCAGCGCAGCCGGCAAGCCTGGCCGCGAGCATGGCCAAGAGACCGATGGGGCCGGCACCGAACAGGATGACGTTGCGGCCCCTGATGTCGCCCGCCCGCGCGATGGCGTGCAGGCTGACCGCCAGCGGCTCGGCAAGTGCGGCCGCCTGGTAGGCCACATCAAATGGAACCTTGAAACATTGCGCGGGCGTGGCGTCGAACAGGCTGGCGAAGCCGCCCTGCATATGCGGCGTCTTCGATGCCGAACCCATGAAATAGATGTTTTCGCAGAGATTGGCGCGGCCTTCCAGGCATCGCGCGCAATGCCCGCACCAGCGCGACGGATTGACCGCGACGTGGTCGCCGACGCCCAGACCGGGCGCGGCGCCGTTGATCTCGACGATTTCGCCTGAGATTTCGTGGCCGAGGACAAGCGGCGAAGTGACGACGAAGTCGCCGGTACGGGCATGGCGGAAATAATGCAGGTCGGAGCCGCAGATGCCCCCTGCCCCAAAGCGCACCCGCACCATACCTGGTGCCAGCGGTTCAAGCGGACGCTCCACGACGCGCAGGTCCTGCGGGCCGAACAGCGTCGCGGCAATCACCTGGCCGCTCACCGGATCAAGCCCATCTCGGTCGGCAGCCAAAGCGTGATGGCGGGTATGAAGGTGATCAGAAGCAGTGCCACGATAAGCGGCACCAGCCACGGCAGGATCGCCATGGTGGTGCGTTCGACCGAGAGTTTGGCGACGCGCGACAGCACAAAGAGCACCATGCCGAGCGGCGGGTGCAAAAGCCCAATCATCAGGTTGAGCGTCATGATCAGACCGAAATGCACCGGGTTGATGCCGTAGACGGCGGCGACCGGCAGCAGGATCGGCACCAGAATGGTGATCGCGGCGATCGTATCGAGGAAGCAGCCGACCACCAGCATCAGGATGTTGACCAGGATCAGGAAGACCCACTTGTTTTCGGTGAGCGCGAAAATGAAGTTCGAAAACAGCTGTGCTGCCTGGCTGACGGTGAGCAGCCAGGCGAAGATCGATGCGGCGGTAACGATGAACAGCACCGACGCGGTCGTTTCGATCGTGTCGAAGCTGGCCTTGGCAAGCAAACGCAGCGTCATCGTGCGGTAGCGCACCAGCCCGAGGAAAAGCGACCAGATCACGGCCGCCATCGCCGCTTCGGTCGGCGTGAACCAGCCCATCGTCATGCCGCCGATCAGGATGACCGGCGTCATCAGCGCCATGACCGCAGAGAAATCGAAATACCAGTCCGCCACGATCAGCACCAGCAGCGCTATGCCGACCGCGATATTGATCGACAGGCCAAGCTGCACCAGCACATAGCAGCCAATCGGAAAGGCAGCCACCACCAGCACCTCGCCCGCCGCTTCGGCCAGCCGCCGAAGCTCGAAGGACGTGTCGGAGCCCCAGCCGCGCCTGTAGGCGAAGATGGCGACCGTGATCATCATCAGCACGGTCATGACCACGCCGGGCAGGATGCCGGCCATGAACAGCGCACCGATCGAGACATTGGCCATCATGCCATAGATAACGAAGGGCAGCGAGGGCGGAAAGATCGGCCCGAGCGTGGCGGAAGCGGCGGTGACGCCAACCGCGGCGTCGATAGGATAGCCGTGGTCCTTCATCGCCTTGATCTCGATGGTGCCGATGCCGGCGGCGTCGGCGAGCGCGGTGCCCGACATGCCGGAAAAGATCACCGATCCGATGATGTTGACCTGCGCCAGGCCGCCTTTCATCCAGCCGACCAGGGCAAGGGCGAACGAATAGATGCGCCCGGTGACGCCGGCGATGTTCATGAGGTTGCCGGCCAGGATGAAGAACGGAACGGCGAGCAGCGGAAAGCTCTCCACCCCGGCGATCATGCGCTGGGCCGCGATGATATCGGGCGCGACGCCATAGATGACGAGGTAAAGGATCGACGCGGCCGCCATCGAAACGGCGACCGGCACGCCGATGAGCATCAGGACAAGAAAGCCCCCGACCAGAAGCAGCATCGCTCAGACCCCCGCCGTCTCGAACGCACCAGGACGCTCGAGCACCGAATAGCCGCGCCGGTAATTGCCGATGAAGACCTGGATCGAGCGCAGAAACATCAGCACGAACCCGGCCAGTACGGCGTAGAAGAACCAGCGGCGCGGCAGGTTGACGGTGACCATGCGCTCATGCGCCACGATCGTGACGTAGCGCCACATCAGCCAGGATCCGTAGGCGAAGAATGCGATGCGGATAACATCGACGGCGAGCGCCAGCCAGCGGCCGACGCGCTCCGGCAGATAGTGGTAAAGCACGTCGACATGGATATGACGCGAAAGGCGCACGCACATGGCGGCGCCCAGAAAAACGACGACGACGAGCGCGTTGATGGCGATCTCCTCGGTCCAGGCAAGGCTGTTGTTCAGCGCATAACGGGTGAAGAACTGCAGGAAGACACAGACGACCATGCCCCAGAAAACGGCAAGCGTAATCCAGTCCTCGACGCCGTGGTCCGACAGGTCGACGTGTACCGGCACCTCCTCGAAGGCGTGCGCTATCTCTTCGACGGTGATCTCGGTGTGGTGTTCCTCGGCCATCGGCGCGGGCTCCCGAAGCTGGTGGGTCGTCAAGGATTGAAAAGGCCGTCCGGCGCAATTTGGAGCCGGACGGAACGGCAGGTTAAAGCAGCAAATCCGATTGCCGCTCTGTCTTCTTGATTAAGCACCCGATTTACCGGTGCCCTACTTGATGGCGCGGATCGCTTCCCAATCGGACTTGTTGTAGCCGAACTCCTCGAAGGTGACCTTCTCCAGGACATTCTTCTCGAAATCGGCGCGGTCGACATCCGTTACGGTGATGCCGCGGTCCTTAAATACCTGCACCAGTTCCTTTTCGCGGGCGACGATCTTTGCGGTGGCGCGGGCGGCAGCCTCCTGCATCACCTCGGTGAAGATCTTCTTGTCCTCATCGGAAAGCGAGGCCCAGCGCGACGCCGATATGATGGTGTTTAGATGATCGACGATATGGCCAGTGAGCACGATGTTCTTCTGCACCTCGTAGAATTTCTTCGCCTCGATGGTGGTCAGCGGGTTCTCCTGGGCCTCGACCGTGCCGTTCTGCAGGGCCAGGTAGACCTCAGCGAAGGCAATCGGCGCGGTGTTGGCGCCGCAGGCACGCGGCATGGCCAGATAGGCGGGCACGTCGGGAACGCGCATCTTCAAGCCCTGCATGTCGGAGCATTTGGCGATCGGACGGTTCGAGGTGGTCTGCCGCGTCCCGTAATAGGTGGTGGCGGCGATATGATTGCCGGTCTTGTCCTCATAGCCCTTGGTCAGGGCCTTGTAGACGTCGCTCTTGGTGTATTTCAGCAGATGGTCGGCATCGCGGAAAGTGTATGGGAAATAGGTGACGCCGATCGGTGGGTATTCGCGCGCCGCGAAGCTCGATCCGGAAATGATGATGTCGACGGTGCCGAGCATCAGGCCCTGGTTGATGTCCGCTTCCTTGCCAAGCTGCGAGGCCGGATAGACGTCGATGGCGTAGCGGCCCTGGGTGCGCTTCTTGATTTCGTCGGCCGCCCACACGGATTCGGTGTGGAAGGGCTCCGTCGTCTCGTAGACATGTGCCCATTTCAGGACCGTTTCCGCCGAGGCCGACGCCATGGGTATGGCAATTGCGGCGATCGCACCGAGCAGAACTGCGTATTTTCTCAGCATCTAATTCCTCCCTGGTTGAACTTGACGGCCGGATCTCCCCCCGGCCAACTGCTATTCCGCAACCTCCTTGGCAGCGGCTCTCTCATCGAAATTGCGTGAGAATCTGATTTGCGACTGGCGCAGATGCTGCTGCATGGCGGCCTTGGCCCGCTTGGGGTCGCGCGCGGCAATTGCATCGCGCACGGCACGATGTTCCTTTGCCGCGACCTGCCAGGAATCGCTGGTCTCGAAATAGATCGACAGGCGTTCGAAGTACGGGTTCATGCGCTGGTCGAAAAGCTCGCCGATGAAGCGCACCAGCACCGCGTTCTCGAGAATGCCGGCGACAGCGGTGTGGAATTCCCGGTCGAGCGCAATGGTCATCTTGTTGGGGTGACGCATGGCCTCCATCCGGCGCAGCACGTCGTCGAGCCGTTCGATATCTGCAGGCCGGACATGGAGGGCCGCTTCGGCGGCGATCGCGCCTTCGACGAATTCGCGCGCGCGCAACAGCTCGAACGGGCCTTCCTCGACTTCGGGTTCGGAGGCGGCGGCGCTCGGCGGATCGGTGACGTAGATACCCGAGCCGACGCGGATGCGTATGCGGCCTTCGACCTCCAGCGCTATCAGCGCTTCACGGACTGTCGGGCGGGAAATTCCGAGCTGATCGGCCAGATCCCGCTCGGTTGGCAGGCGGTCGCCGACGGAAAACTCGCCGGCATCGATCAGCTGCCTGAGCTGATCGGCGACCTGTCGGTAAAGCCGGCGTGGTTCAACGGCCTGGATCGGCATGCGCGTTTAGTTCCCTCCCGGGCCAACCCTGGTACATTGGTCTGACCCATTGACCGCAGCTTAGACAGAGCATGCGGAGAGTCAAGCTCGATAGAACCGCGGCCCGCACAACCGGAACGCGGCGGCATTGCGCAAGCATTCCATGCGTCAGCGCCGTCCTCCGCGAATGACCAGGACGTTCCCGGCGGCGACGAGGACGAGCCCGATGATCGCGTACGCAGTCCAGGCATAGCCTTCCAGCGCCGTGGAGATCAAAAGCGCAAAGACGGGAAATATGACGGTCGCATAGCCGGCGCGGGCGCCGCCAATGCGTCCGAGCAGCGTCAGGTAGGCGGCGAAAGCCACGACGGTCGATATGACGGCGAGGAAGACCAGCGAGCCGATATAAGAGGCCGTCGTCGCGAACACGAACGGCTCACCAAGCAGGAAGGCCAGGAAAGTCGACCACAGAGTGCCATAAAGCATGCCCCAGGCGCTCGTTGAAACGAGCGGCAGGCCGCGGCGCTGGTTTGCGACGGAGACGAGATTGCCGACGCAGAAGCTCAGCGTGCCGCAGAGGCACAGAAGAAGGCCCACCAACGTGCCGCCGGAAAGCCCGTTGGCGGCGATTTCGGGAAAGAACATCAGCGCTATTCCGGCGAAGCCGATGAGGCCGCCGGCGAGAATGCGCGGCGCCGGGCGCTCGCCGATGACCAAGGCACCGAGCAGCATGTTGATTACCGAGGCGAGCGAGAAGACGACCGAGAGCAAGCCGCTGACGAGATAGCCGGCGCCATAATAGAAAAACAGGAAGTTCGACGAGAAGATGAGGATGCCGAGCACTGCAAAGCGCAGATGATCGGTGATCGAAAAGCGGAGACGCCGGCCGGAAAAACCTGCCCAGGCAAACATCAGCAGCGTGGCGATGGCGAAGCGCCAAACCAGATTGACCTCGTTCGACACGCCGCTGCCGACCTGAAGCTCGATCGCGAACCACGATGCGCTCCAGGCAATGACCGTCAGCGCGTAAAGCCCGTAGTCGACGGGTTCGAAGGGGCGGTCGCGCGTCGGCATGCGCATTTCCGCGTTAGCCGGCTCCGGGGCGTCGTTTGGTTCTCTGGTTACCGACATGCTGGCCAAGACGCTTCCGCTCACAAGACGTTTACAGACCAACCGTCCGCCTTCGCCGCTTCTGGCCCCAGACGACGAGACCGAGCAACAGCAGAGCCGGAATGGCGAACCAATAGCGCGACGTCCGTTCCGCCGGGACTAGCACCTGGTTGATTTCGTCGCCGGGCTGCAGGCCGAATTTGGCCGCCTGGCTGCCCAGTCGCACGACGCCGACCGTCACGCTATCGCCAAGCGCACTGACGTCCAGGCCCGCAGCCTTCAGGCGTTCGGCCGATGAATTTGCAGGCCCGAGCTGCAGCCGAACCAGCTTCGATATCTCATCGCCGTTGAGGTTCAGTGTCGTCAGGCGCAAGCGAACCGCGCCTCCCTCGGCCGTCTCGTCGACGATACGGCTGAGTTCGGTGGCGGGTACTGCCCGATACGGTTCACTCACCTGATCGAGCAACAATCCTGGCCTGAACAAGATGAAACAGGCCACAAGCAACGCAATCGTCTCGTACCAGCGGTTGCGCACGAGCATCCAATTCTGCGTCGCTGCTACAAACGAGACCATGGCCAGCGTCGATGTCACCACCATCGCGACGAAATCGAACGGACCTTCGAGATCGATCATCAGCAGTCCGGTGTTGAAGATGAAGATGAACGGCAGCAGGCCGGTACGGATCTCGTACTTGAAGCCCTGAATGCCGGTCTTCACCGGATCGGCGCCGGAAATTGCCGCAGCAGCATAAGCCGCCAGGCCCACTGGCGGCGTCACATCCGCCATCAGCCCGAAATAGAAAACGAACATGTGGACGGCGACCAGCGGCACGGCAAGATCGTTCTGCGCCGCCAAATCGACGATGACCGGCGCCATCAAGGTGGCGACGACGACATAGCTTGCAGTGGTCGGCATGCCCATGCCGAGAATGATGCAGATCACCGCGGTGAACAAAAGCATGACGATGAAGCTGCCGCCCGAGATGAATTCGACCAGTTCGGTCATCACCAGCCCGATGCCGGTGAGCAGAACCGTGCCGACGATGATGCCGGCCGTCGCAGTGGCGATGCCGACCGTCGTCATGTTGCGTGCGGCGGCGGACAGGCCACCGACCAGATCGTCGAAACCGTGAAGCCAATGCTGCGCCAGCGCGCGGTCCTTGCGGAAAAAGGCGGTGAGCGGCCGCTGCGTGACGATCAGCGCCATAAGGGCGACAGCGCCCCAGAATGCCGACAGGCCGGGCGACAACTCCTCCACCATCAGGCACCAGATCAGCAGGATCACAGGCAGCAGAAAATGCAGGCCGGTGCGCGCCGTCTCGCCGAAGTGGGGAATCCTGACGATCTCGCCCTCCAGATCCTCCAGCGGCAGGTCGGGATAACGCGCCCGGTAGGCGACAAGGCCGATGTAGACGGCGATGAGCGCAGCAGTGATCATCCAGGTCGCGGCCGCGCCGAAAACGATCTTCGTCCAGCCAATGCCGTAATAGACAAGCCCTGCGAGGACGATGAAGCCGCATATGCCCATCAGCCCGCGCAGCGCACCCTGAAATGCGGAGTGCGTGCTGCGTGACGGCAGGCCCTTCATCCCCGTCTTCATCGCCTCGATATCGACGATGTAGAACAACGAGCCGTAGGTCAGCAGCGCCGGATAGAAGGCGTGCTTGACCACCTCGGCATAGGAGATGCCGACATATTCCGCGATCAAGAACGCGGCGGCGCCCATCACCGGAGGCATCAGCTGACCATTGACGCCGGCCGCGCATTCGATGGCGCCCGCCTTCACCGCAGAATATCCGACCCGTCGCATCAACGGGATGGTGAAGGTTCCGGTGGTCACGACATTGGCGATCGACGACCCGGAAATCATGCCGGTCAGGCCGGAAGCCACGACACCGGCCTTGGCCGGACCGCCGCGGTATTTGCCGAGCAGCGAGAAGGCAAGCTGGATGAAAAAGCCGCCAGCGCCGGCGCGCTCCAGCAATGTTCCGAACAGAACGAACATGAAGACGACGTTGGTGGACACACCGAGGGCAACACCGAAGACCCCCTCCGACGTCAGCCACATCTGCGAGGCTGCGCGCGATAACGTCGCGCCCTTGTGGCCGAGCAGGCCAGGTAGGTGAGGCCCGGCGAAGATATAGATCAGCATGATCGCCGCGATGACGGTGATGGCAGGCCCGACCGCGCGACGCGCGGCCTCGAGCAGGATGAGGACGCCGGCGATCGAGACGACCAGGTCAGCCGTAGTAGGAAGGCCCGGCCGATGGGCGATATCGCTGTAAAAGACCAACAGATACAGGGCGGACGCCGCCCCGGCGATGCCTAGCACCCAGTCGGGCAGCGGCACCCGGCTGCGCGACGAGGTCTTGAAGGCCGGAAACGTCAGCATCGCCAGAAACAGGGCGAAGGCCAGATGGATGGAGCGGGCGATGCCGTCGCTGACGACACCAAAATTGAGCATGAACGGAAGGGGCGAGGCATACCAGAGCTGGAACAGCGACCATGCCAGCGATACGCCGAGGATCAGCTTCGCGGTGCGGCCGGTCGGCTTGCGCCCACCGGTGTCGGCCTCGGCGACGATCTCGCTAAGCTTGTCAATGTCGATAACGGGTTGGTCAGGCCCTGCCGCCCGCTGGCTTTGATCTGTCATCGTTCCCCACAATTATTTGCGATGCGAGGCGCCTGTGGCGCCTGGCATTGAAGGCCTCAGAGCCAGCCCTTCTCCTTGTAATAGCGCTCCGCGCCCGGATGCATTGGCGCCGACAGACCGGTCTTGATCATCTCCTTGGGATCGAGATTGGCGAAAGCCGGATGCAGTTTCTTGAAGTCGTCGAAATTTTCGAAGACCGACTTCACCAGTTCATAGACCACCTCATCGGGCGTGCTGGCATTCGTCACCACTGTCGCGCGGACGCCGAATGTCGTCACGTCGTCCGGATTGTTGGCGTACATGCCGCCCTTGATGGTGGCGACTGAATAGTACGGATGAGCTGCCAACAGCGCGTCCACTGCCGGACCGGTCAGCGGGATGAGTTTGGCGCCACAGGCCGTGGTCGGATCCTGGATCGCGGCGGAAGGATGACCAACGCCGTAGAAGAAACCGTCGATCTTGTTGTCGCACAGCGCGCTGCCCTGCTCGTCCGCCTTCAGCTCCGCGGCAAGCGAGAAATCGCCGAGCGTCCAGCCCATCTGCTTGAGCAACTCTTCCATGGACGAGCGGGTGCCTGACCCGGGATTGCCGACGTTGAAGCGTTTGCCTTTGAAGTCCTCGAATTTGGTGACGCCGGCATCCGGCCGCGCTAGCACGGTAAACGGCTCGGGATGGACGGAGAACACGGCCCGCAGATCCTTGAACGGCTTGCCGTCGAAATTTCCGGTCCCCTCATAGGCCTGGTACTGGACGTCCGATTGGGTCAAGCCGAAATCGAGGTCGCCGGTCTGGATGGAGTTGACGTTGAAGACCGAACCGCCGGTCGACTCCGTCGAGCATCGGATGCCGGTTTTCTGCCGGTCCTTGTTCATCAGTCGGCAAATGGCGCCGCCGACGGCGTAGTAGACGCCGGTGACCCCGCCGGTGCCGACCGTGACGAAGCGCTGCTCGGCTCCGACGGATGGCAGCGCCAGCAGCATGCAGGCCGCCGCGCCGATCAGGGTTTTCATTGAACTGTACATGGTTGCTACCTCTCTGGTGGGTGTCCCGGCCCGTCGCCGATGACGCGTTGGAACTGGTTGGGGCGGTCCGCGTCGTGCGGGTCAGGCCGCTGAAGCGATCGCAGCGTCGATCGCCTCACCGAGCCGTTCGACGATCCGATCGATATCCTGTTTGGAAATGATGAATGGCGGCGCAACAAGCACATGAACGCCCCGCACACCATCAATCGTCCCGGCCATCGGATAAATCATCAGGCCGCGGGCCATTGCTTCGCGCTTGATGCGGGCGTTGAGTTCAAGCCTCTGGTCGAATGGTTCCTTGCTGGCGCGATCAACCACCAGCTCGATTCCCCTAAATAGACCCCGCCCGCGAATGTCGCCGACGTGATGGTGGTTATCGAAGCGTTGGTGCAGGCGTTCGACCAGCTGCGCGCCCATTGCGCTGACGTTGTCGAGCAGACCGTCACGCCGGATGACCTCCTGCACGGCAAGGCCGGCCGCCGCTGCCATTGGATGGCCCATATAGGTATGCCCATGCTGGAAGAAGCCCGAGCCTTGGGCAAAGGCATCGAAGATATGCCGGCCGAGCAGCACCGCGCCAATCGGCTGGTAGCCACCGCCGAGTCCCTTGGCGATGGTCAGCAGGTCGGGAGCGATGCCGTCCTGCTCGCACGCATGCAGCGTGCCGGTACGGCCCATGCCGCACATCACCTCGTCGAGAATGAGCAGCACGCCGTAGCGGTCGCAAATCGCGCGAATGTGCTTGAAGTAGTCCGCGACCGGCGGCACCGCGCCGAGCGTGGCACCCACCACCGGCTCGGCGACAAAGGCGATGACCTCGTCCGGGCCGAGTTCGAGGATCTTGTCTTCGAGCTGCTGGGCGGCGCGCGCCGCATAGGCTTCGTCGCTTTCGCCATGCTTTTGATAGCGATAGGCGTAACAGGGGTCGATATGGTGGGTCTCGATCAGCAACGGGCTGAACTGGGCGCGCCGCCATTCGTTGCCGCCGGTGGCGAGAGCGCCGAGCGTATTGCCGTGATAGCTCTGCCGGCGTGCGATGAGATGGCGCCGTTGCGGCTCGCCTTTCTCGACAAAATATTGCCTGGCCATCTTGAGCGCGGCCTCGACCGCCTCCGAGCCGCCGCTGACTAGATAGACGTGGTCCAAGCCTTTCGGCGCGTCCTCGACCAGCCGATCCGCCAAGCGCTCCGCCACCTCGGTGGTGAAGAAGCTGGTGTGGGCGTAGGCGATGCGGTCAAGCTGGGTGTGCAGTGCAGCGATCACGTCGGGATGGCCGTGGCCGAGACAGGACACGGCCGCGCCGCCCGACGCGTCGATATAGGACTTGCCCTCGGCATCGAACAGTTCGATGCCTTGGCCGCGAATGGCGACCGGCAGCGTCGAGTGGATGGTTCGATGAAGAATGTGTGTCATCGAC
This sequence comes from Mesorhizobium sp. M1307, assembly GCF_040318155.1. Classification (NCBI taxonomy): domain Bacteria; kingdom Pseudomonadati; phylum Pseudomonadota; class Alphaproteobacteria; order Hyphomicrobiales; family Phyllobacteriaceae; genus Mesorhizobium; species Mesorhizobium sp. M1307. The sequence continues at coordinate 26,028 of NZ_JAMYLR010000010.1, forward strand.
GGTCCCTCATGGGCATTTTCTTCGGCGGACGTTGGTTCAGATGGGTCTTGAGAGCGGCGCCCTGCTCATCGAAACGTCGCAGCGACTCAACAGCGCCCTCGCCTGCCTGCCCTGCGACAAGAGCACCGAGGATCTCAGCAACGATGAAAGCTGGCGTCATGGTGTGGAAAAAGGACGCGCTGCCGGTCGGCACGACAACCAGGTGATCGGCAAGCAGCGCCAAGGGGGCTACCCCGCTGTCGGTGATCGCAATGACCGGTACGCCGCGGCCGGCAGCGTACTCGACAAGCTCGATGGTGAAGCGCGTGTAGGGCAGGACGCTGGCGGCGATTAGCACGTCGTCCTTGGTCGCATGGGCCAGAGCGTCGCCATCGGTTCCGCCGATGCCGTGCAGCAACACCGACTTCTCGCCGATCAGCGACAGGATGTAATGCAGATGCCAGGCGACTGCGTGGCTCGAGCGCAGGCCGAGGCAATAGACGCGCCTTGCCGCACTCAGCGCCCTGGCCGTCTCGACCAGACGGTCGATCGACCTGCCTTCGGCGAGATGGGAAAGCTGGCTGGAAATCGAATCCAGAATATCGGCCGCCAGCGCGTGGTCGCCCTTGAGCTTTTGGCTGGCCACCTGAAGCCCCGCCTTGCCGGCGAAACCGATTTCGCCGTCCCGGATCGCGGCGGCGTAAATATCGCGTACGGTCTCGTAGCCATCAAGGCCGAGATGCTGGGCCAGCCGCGTCATCGTCGCCGGCTGCACGCCTGCGTGCCGGGCCTGCTCGCGCATGGACAACAGCGCGACGTCATACGGTTTATCAAGGACATAGCGCGCGGCGGACCGAAGCTGCGCCGACATGCCGTCGAAGGCACTGACGATCTGTCCAGCAAGCTCTCCCTGGTCCATGGATATTGCTAGCTCGCCAGACCAGCGATTGCAACGTCTGTTTCAGTGTGATCAAAGATTGATTCATATGAATCTTGTCACTCACAGAACGTCCCCATGAAGCCGGCCCATGGTCTCGACCGCATCGCCATAGCCGTCGCCCCGAATGGGGGACGTCGCAGCAAGGCCGACCATCCGGCGATTCCACTGACACCAGCCGAACTTGCGAGGACGGCCGCGGAATGCGCCGATGCCGGTGCGGCTATGATCCACGTCCATGTCCGCGACAGAAGCGGCAATCATCTGCTCGACGCCGACGCCTACCGCCAGACGATCGCCGCCATCCGCGGTGCTGCCGGCGACCGCTTGATAATTCAGATCACTTCCGAAGCACTCGGCATCTATTCGCCGGCCGACCAGATGGCCATCGTACAAGATGTGAAGCCGCAAGCTGTCTCCCTGGCGCTTCGCGAAATCGTTCCGGATGCCGGATCGGAACTCGCCTTTGTGCGCTTCATGGCCTGGCTGCATAAGGAGCGTGTGGCGCCGCAGATCATCCTCTATTCGCCCGAGGAGGCTGTCAGGCTTTCGGATATGCAGCGACGCGGACTGATCCCCTGGGCAAGCATACCGGTTCTCTACGTGCTGGGCCGCTACACGCCAGGACAGACGTCCGTTCCTGCCGATCTCTTGCCATTCCTTGCGGCGAACATGCCGCGCTTCGACCATTGGAGCGTCTGCGCCTTCGGCCGCAACGAAGCGGCGTGCGTGACCGCCGCCGCGTTGCTTGGCGGCCATGTCCGGGTCGGCTTCGAAAACAATCTTTTCCTTCCGGACGGCAGCATAGCCTCGTCCAACGCCGAACTGGTAGCGACCGTCGCACGCATACTCGCCGACTGCGGCGTCAAGATCGCCTCGGCCGCCGAGTTGGCGGTTCAATGGAACGCGCCGTTTCGTTCCATATGACAAACCAAAGCCTATTTTCGGCGGCAAGCTCGCGCAAGGCATAGAGAGGCGGCTGCAATGTCATTGCCACGGAAGAACGACGTGTCCCCGCCCGCGGCGCGGCGATTGCAACAACAGTGCCGGTCGTTGTAACCATTCCGGCCGTTTGATTTTGGAGGAGGTGCAGCATGGACCTATTCACCGGCGGTTGCCTGTGCGGCAACGTCCGAATTATCGCGTCGGGGCGCCCATACCGGGTCGGCCTTTGTCACTGTCTTGACTGCCGTAAGCATCATGGCGCCCTTTTTCACGCTTCCGCGATTTTTCCTGAGGATGCGGTGACGATCGACGGCGAAACACGCGACTACGCCGGGCGGTTTTTCTGTCCCCGCTGCGGCTCCTCCATTTTCGGACGCACCGCAGACGAAATCGAAGTAAACCTGGGGTCCCTGGATGCGCCTGACCAACTGATGCCAACCTACGAAAGCTGGATCATCCGACGCGAGTCCTGGTTGCCGCCGTTTCCGCTCACCAGACGATACGAGCGCGATCGTGACGCCACGGGTCGCTTTGAGGAATAGGTCGCACCAACCGTGCCGAGGAGGCAACGACATCAGAACACGGAGTTTCAGAGGCGCATTCGTGAGCGCCTAAGGCGACCCATGACAGCCAAGGCGCCGTACCTTAGAGGAGGATCGCAGGGGATGGGATTCATCGTCGCGATCCTGACGCAGGCTTTGTACAGAGCGCCGCGTTCAATGCTGGCCGTTTAGGAGGTCACGCTGGAAGATCGGCCTTGCGGAAGCCATCAACGAAATGCCCAGGCAGCGCAGCGTCGTGGAATGGCTCTGTCGTGGTCCAGTGGCCCGCCGCCTCGAAACGATGATCACAGGCTAGTGGTCGCGGCGACAATCAACCCGCCCAAGACGGCGACATTGATGGTGAAGCCGGTACGAAGCGCTTCGCGTTCATCGCCGCTGTAGCGCCAGAAGTTGAGCGCCATGAACGACGCCGCAATGGTGAATACGGCCAAGGTCGCGGCGGGAAAGGGTCCACCAAGGCCCGCTGCTAGGCAAAAGCCGCCTGCGATCTCCAGCACCGATCCGGCCGCGAGAAGAGGCCTGGGAGCAGGAAAGCCCCGCTCGGCCAGGGACGCTGTAACTGCCCGGAACCTGAGGAAATGCTCGGCGCCCGCCCAGATAAAGACGCCGCCGAGCAAAACCAATCCAAGGTGGTGGAGGAACGCGATCATTCCTTGCTGCCGTCCTCGGTGTAAACCGCTAGCTCGTAACCATCCGGATCCGCGAAATGAAAGCGCCGGCCGCCGGGGAACCCATAAATCGGCCTGACGATCGTGCCTCCCGCTTCCTCGACCCGCTTGACCGTTGCCGGCAAATCATCGGCATAGAGAATGACGAGCGGGCCTCCTCCGGACCTCGCTGGCCCAGCGGCGAAGCCACCTGACAAGCGCCCGTCGTTGAACTCGCAATATTGCGGGCCGTAGTCAGTGAAGGTCCAGCCGAAGGCCTTTCCGTAGAAGTCGCGTGACCGCTGAATGTCTTTCACGTTGAATTCGACGTAGTCGATCCGTTGATCGTTGTTGTTGCTCATCATGCATACCTCTCGTGTGATGTACGACGGCGAAAGATAAGCACGCATCTCGCCTGCCGGATTGAACAAAACGGCCATCGACCTATGGCTTCACACGGCGCTGCCGAGGCGATGCATCTGACATGATTGTTCACCTGCCCTCTTCCTTCCTGCCGGAAGAAACAACCGATTCTTGCAACCGTTCTCGATTGGCAGACGTTGTCGGTCGTGCAGATTGTTGTCTCGAGCGACGGCGGGCGCAGCCACTGCGTCGTAGGTTCACCGCCGGTAATCCGAAGAGGAGCGAGATGAGCGATCCCGTCCCAGCGCAGGCAACGGGTTCATTTCAGCAACGTCCAGCGTCGGCGCGGCTTCACGGGAGCTTTGCTTCGGTGTGGGCGCATCGAATGGACCCGGCGGGCGCACCGCCAATCGTCGTCATGCCCGATGCAACGATCGACCTGCAATGGATCGGAGGCAGCTTCCGAATTGCCGGCCCCGACAAGGAGCCGCAGACCGAGGTCCTGGCGTCAGACGAGATCGTGATCGGCTTGCGCTTTCATCCTGCCACGGCGGCGGCATGGCTCGGCGTGCCACAAATCGAGCTTGTCGGCCAGAGGCTGTTGCTCGACGATTTATGGGGAGCGCGAGCCCGGCGCCTCGCCAGCCGCGTGCGCGCTGGCGACAATTTCGAAGATCTGGCCTGTTCGCTCGAACAGGTCGTCGCCGAGGAGGCGGCCTCCCGCGCGCCAGACGCTCCCATGCAGGCGGCATATCGATTGATCGAGCGCGGGCCGCCACCCGACGCGCCGCTCGTCCCTTGGTTGATGCGCGCACTCGAGATGAGCGAAAGGACGTTGCGCCGGCGCTTCGACGAGAGCTTCGGCTATGGCCCCAAAACGCTTGACCGTATCCTCCGCTACCAGCGCTTTCTGCGGCTTTGGAGCCAATCGAACAGCGCTACGGCCATCCTGGCAGCCGAGGCGGGCTATTCCGACCAGGCGCATCTTGTCCGCGAGAGCCGACGCCTGACAGGAAGCACCCCGCGACAGATTCATCACCTGCTGCAGAACGGATGAAACGACGTCGCGCTCTTCATTGGCCGTTTTGTTCAAGTCTTCACTATCGCCCGACTTTATCCTGGTATCTCCGACAACCAGAGGAGACTGCCATGAAACCGCGCATTTCGGTTTTTACCATCGCTGTCGCCGACCTTGAGAGTTCTCTCGCGTTCTACCGCGACGGTCTCGGCTTGCCGACGGAAGGGATCATCGGCCGCGAGTTCGAGCATGGCGCCGTCGCGTTCTTCACGCTGTCCGGCGGGTTGAAGCTCGCGATCTGGGCGCAGGACGACCTCGCCTACGACACCGGCCTGCCCAAGGCGCCGATCAGCTCGACCTCGTTCACAGTCGGACACAATGTTGTGCGCCGCGAAGAAGTCGATCAAGTGATGGATGAGGCCGCCCGCGCCGGAGCCGAGATCATCAAGCCTGCCCGGGACACATTCTTTGGCGGGTACGCCGGATATTTCCGCGACCCGAACGGACACCTGTGGGAGGTCGTCTGGAATCCCGCCAACATACCGAGTGAGAATCCTCTTTAAGGGCGGCGCGGGCCTGTAGTATCGGGCCGTTCTAGTCATTCCCGGTCCTGGCAAATTCTGTCGGGATCGGGGCGGGCAGCCTGCTTTCCCTGGCAAACGAAGCCAGTTCGACGGCAGTCCACCAGCACAATCTTAGGGGGCTGATTATGTAGCTCTATCCAGATTCGCCTCGCCTGCATGGCGCATCATGCGGCGGAAGCTCATTGAGATATGCGCCCGCCTTATGTGCCCGATGGACTCCCAGTCGCCGATTTCGGCGGCGGCAAGGACCTCTTCCATTTCGCGGCGGAATGCGGTGAATTCCTCGACGAGGCCCAATTGCGGCATCAGCTTCAGGACGACGCGCGCGACCTGAAAATACAGGCGCTCGCTGATCTCGCGCAGTGGCTGGTTGCCGGTCATCGCCGTGAGCTCGTAGAAAAAATCCATGTTGAGGCGCAGGAAAGCGCGCTGGTCGGGATTGAGTATGTCGGAGTCGCAGCGCGCGATGAGCGCCCGTATCCGGTCAAGATCGTCCGCCGTGCGCGGAATCGGCGAAAGCTTGCCGACGAGGAGCGCCAGCTCGAGGCGCAGATGATAGACCTGCTGCAATTCCTCGATGTCGACGTCGGTGACGATCGTGCCGACGCCGTGGACGGATTGAACCAGACCCTCGGATTCAAGGCGCGCCAGCACGCGCCGGACCGGCGTGCGGCTGATCTCGAATTCCTGGGCAAGTTCTTCCTCGGAAAGGTGGCTTCCCGGCGCATAATCGAGCAGGCAGATGCGGTCGCGCAATATCCGGTAGATGCGCTCGAACCGCTCCCGCGCGGAGAGCGGGCGCGGCGGCGCGGCGGTCACCGTCGTGGGCGGCTTGGCCTCTGTCTCGATCGTCACCCAGCCTCCAGGACAGCGTGCAGGAATTGCCGTGTCCGCTCGTTCTTGGGAGCACCAAACAGTTCGCTTGGCGGCCCCTGCTCGCAGATCTTGCCTTGATAGAAGAAACAAACGCGGTCGGAAAACTCCTTGGCGAAGCCCATCTGATGGGTGACCATCAGCATGGTGAGATCATGCTCGCGCCCGATCTGCCTTATCACCTGTAGCACTTCGCCGACAAGCTCCGGGTCGAGCGCCGACGTTACCTCGTCGAACAGCATGATCTTGGGCCGCATTGCCAGCGCCCTGGCGATGGCGACGCGCTGCTGTTGGCCACCAGAAAGCTGTGACGGATAGTGGTCCTTCTTCTGGGCCAGACCGACCAGCTCCAGCAGCTCGGCCGCTCGTGCCTCGGCGTCCGCCCGCTTCATTCCGAGCACCGTTATCGGCGCCTCGATGCAGTTCTGCATCGCCGTCATATGCGGAAACAGGTTGAACGACTGGAACACCATGCCGATCTTGGCGCGGATCTTGCGGATGTGGGCGAGATCGGCGGGAACAAGCTTGCCGTTCCTCTCCATATGGGTCAGCGGCTCGCCTTCGACCCAGATGACGCCGTCATTGATCGTCTCCAGCGTCATCAGCATGCGCAGCACCGTCGTCTTGCCCGAACCCGACGGACCGATGACCGAGACTTTTTCGCCGCGCGCTATTTCGAGATTGAGCCCGTCGAGAACGGTTAACGTGCCGTAGCGTTTCGATACATTGTCGAAGCGGACCATCGGTTGTTCAGTCATCGGGTGGTCCTCCGGTTGAGCAGCCCTTCGAGGGAGCGGATGAGCGCCGCCGAAACCAGGCTCATGGCAAGGAAAAACAGGCCGACCAGCGTGATCGGCTCGGTGTAGCGGAACGTTTCGGAGCCGATGATCTTGGCGGTCTGCATCAGTTCCATCACGGCGATTGCGGAAAGCAACGGCGTTTCCTTGAACAAGGCCACCAGATAATTGCCGAGCGCCGGAACGATCGGCGGGATCGCCTGCGGAATGATGATGTCGCGGAACGTCGTCCAGGACGAGAGATTGAGCGCTATCGAGGCTTCCCACTGGCCGCGATGGATGTTGTCGAATCCGGCGCGATAGACCTCGGAGCAATAGGCGGCGTAGTGGATGCCGATGGCCAGCACCCCGGCGGTGAAAGCGTCGAGCACGACACCGAATTTCGGAAAGACGAAATAGAGAAAGAATATCTGGATGAGCAGCGGGGTCGAGCGGATCAGCTCGACCAGCACCGAAATCGTCCAGCTGGTCCATGGCACGGCGATGCGGACAACGGCCAGCACCAGGCCGAGCGAGGCGGCAAGCGCAAAGCCGATCAGCGTCGCTTCGATGGAAATGACGGCGGCGCGGGCGAGCACCGGCAGGATTTCCAGGGCAAATTCCCAATCCCAGATCATGCCGCCTTCCCCCGCGCCAGTCCGAGCGACGCCCGCCTTTCAAGAAGCCGCATGCCGATGGTCACAACCAGCGACATTGCCAGGTACATCAAAAGAACGAGGGTGAAGATCGGAATGGTCTTGAACGTGTTCTGGTTCATTTGCTGCGCCTTGAAGGCGAGATCCGAAAGCGTGATCAGCGAGACCAGCGCCGTCGATTTCAGAAGCTCGATGAACAGATTGCCCCAGGGCGGGATCATCGCGACAAAGGCCTGCGGCAGAATGATCCGGCGCAGCATCTGCGGGCGGCTCATGTTCAATGCCGTACACGCTTCCCACTGCCCGCGGGCGACGGACAGGATCGCGCCGCGCACGCACTCCGATCCGTAGGCGCCGACATTCAGGCCGAGCGCGAGCACCGCCACAACGAATGCGTTGATCGTGACGCCGAATTGCGGGAGCACGAAAAACAGCCAGAACAATTGCACCAGTGCCGACGTTCCGCGGAAGATCTCGACGTAAACCGTGGCCAGCCATCTGAGCGGCGTCGGGCCATACATCCTTGCAAGTGCCGCAAGCACGCCCATGACAATTGCCAGCAGGCTGCCGAGGACGGCGATCTCGATTGTCAGGACCGCGCCTTGCAGCAGCCCCGGCATAAACACTTGATATGATTCCTGTGTTGCCAAGGCACCGATCACGACAAGCGCGATGACCAGCATGGCAACGAGCGTACGGATACCCATGCGATTCCCCCAAGGAAAAAGGGCGGCGCTTTCGCGCCGCCAGCAGTTGGGAACCTATTTGCCAGCGCAGAGCTCTGCGGTGGTCTTGTTGGGCAGATAATCCTTGCCGAAGCCGAGTGGCTCGACCAGCGCGATATGCTCCGGCGAACCGAGGAACTTCTTCAGTTCGGCGTTGAAGGCCTCCTGCAGGTCGGTGTCTTCCTTGCGGAAGCCGAAGCCGCCATGACCTTTCACCGACTTGCCGGCGACCTCGCCGAAGGGCTTGGTCGAATCGACACCGTCGGCCTTCTTGGCCATGTCGGCGATCGAAAGGGCGGTAAGCGCGGCTGCATCGGCGCGGCCCGACTGGACGGCGGCGACCAGGCTTGACTGGTCAGGCAAGGAGACGATCTGCCCATCGGCAACGCCCGCTTCCTTGGCGAAGCCGCCTTCGACAGCGCCGGCCATCACGGCAAGCTTGAGATCCGGATTCTCCTTGATGCTGGAAAAATCCTTGATGCCTTTCGGATTGCCTTTTGCCACCAGCATAGCCTCGCCGATGCCGTAGGACGGCTCGGAGTAGTTGATCTCGGCGCAGCGCTTCGGAGTGATGAACATGCCGGCGGCGATGATGTCGAAGCGGCCGGCCTTGAGACCTGGAATGAGCGAGCCGAATTCGGTCAAAACACCGTCGACCTGCGGTATGCCCATCTTGGCGAGCACCGCCTTGGCGACTTCAGGGGCCTCGCCGGTCAGCTTGCCGTCTGGCGTGGCGTAACCGAACGGCGCCTCGTTGGCGAAACCGACGCGGATGTAGCCGTCCTTCTTGGCCCGTTCGAGGGTGGTTTCCGCGTGAGCGGACAACGACGTCAATGACGTCGCGGCGAGCGCGATGCAGGCAGCCGCTTTCACGACCATGCGGCGCGATATCGATGAATTGAACATGCTTTTCTCCCATTGGACAACTGTGGATGGTTCCCAGGGCGCGGCCTTCTTCGAGATCGACGCCTGCTTGATCAGACGTATACAACTGCCCTAGACATTTCGCAAGCAGAGATATAGAAACCATGAAAATTCGACGATAGTTCGCAGTTAGCCAGCAAATTGACGTCGAGTTGTGCACAATTTGGCCTAGTTGCCACTTACAAAAGGCAAACGGCGTACCTGGAAGGCAGGATTTCGGTGGCGACCGCGAACGGCTTCGGGACATTCACGCAAGCGGAGTATGGGCAGCGCCTCGCCGGCGTGAAGACACGCATGCAAAAAGCCGGCTTCGATCTCATCGTTTGTCAGGATCCCGCCAACATGTGCTGGCTGACCGGCTATGACGGATGGTCGTTCTATGTTCCGCAGTGCGTGCTCGTCCATCTGGAGGAGGACCGACCGATCTGGTTCGGCAGGGCGCAGGATGCCAAGAGCGCACGCCTAACCACCGGCCTGCCCGAGAAAAATATCGTGCCGTTCTCGGAACGGCTGGTGCAGCAGCCGGTCGAACACCCTTATGACGAACTCGCCCAACTGATCCGGTCGCGCGGCTGGGGAAAGGCCCGTATCGGCGTCGAGATGGACGCGCATTATTACACTGCGCGCTGCCACGCCCACCTTGTCGAGGGGCTGCCCGACGCGCATTTCGCCAACAACCACGATCTCGTCAACTGGGCGCGGCTGGTCAAATCCGAAGCCGAGCTGGTGCTGATCCGCGAGGCGGGTGCGATCTGCACGCATGCCATGAACCGCGCCATCGGGATAATGCGGCCCGGTGTGCCTCAGAACCATGTCATTGCGGAAATCTATCACGCACAGATCATGGGGGTCCCCGGAGCGGGCGGCGACTATGCCGCGATCTGTCCACTGATGCCCGTTGGCGAGGGCACGAGCACGCCGCATCTGACGTGGTCCGACGCGCCGCTGCCGGACAGCGGCCCCGCCATTCTGGAGATTGCCGGCGTGCGGCGCCGCTATCACGCGGCGCTGACGCGGACCATACATTTCGGCAAGCCGCCGCTAGCCATCCTCGACATGGCCAAGGCAATCGTCGAGGGTGTCGACGCCGGCCTCGAGAAGGCGCGCCCCGGCTACACCGCCGAGGAGGTGGAAGCCGCCTGGCAGGCAGTGTTGAGGAAGAACGGGCTGAAGAAGGAAAGCCGGGTCGGCTATCCGGTCGGGCTCGCATATCCGCCCGATTGGGGTGAACGCACCGCAAGCCTTCGTCCCGGCGACACCACCGAGATGCAGCCCGGGATGTGCTTCCATTTCATGGCCGGCGTTTGGCTCGACGATTTCGGCATCGCCATCTCGGAATCCTTCGTCGTCACGGATCGCGGCGGCGAACGCCTCTGCGACGTGGCGCGCGAACTCGTCGTCATCGACTGACATGGCGGCCGGGAAACCGGCTGCCGAAAGACCATGCCCACCAGCAAGCCGGCAACAAGCACGAGGACGCCCGATGGACCGCAATCCGTTTTCCGAAGCCGAAATTGCCGGCCGCCTTGCCAAGGTCCGTGCTGCACTGGCCGAGCGCGACCTCGACGCGGCGGTCTTCGCCTCGCCGGAGAACGTCTTCTATCTCACCGGGCTCGATCACTGGGGGTATTTTGCCCCTCACCTGCTGATCGTCCCGCTCCAGGGAAAACCTGTCCTGGTCACCCGCTCGATGGAAATGGTGACGATCGAGAAGCAGGTAAAGGCAGCGGAATTCCGTGGTCACTCCGACAGCGAAACGGCGGCCGACCTTGCCGCGCGGGTGCTTGCGGAGCTCGGCCTGTCCGGCAAGCGGATCGGTCTCGAATACTGGACGGCCGGCCTTAGCCATGGACTTGCCATGGCACTCCAGATGCAAGCCGATGCCAAGTGGAGCGACGTCTCCGGTCTGATCGACAAGATGCGGCGGGTGAAGAGCGCCGAGGAACAGGTGCTGATGCGGCGCGCCGCAAAGGTGACGGACGCCGCCGCCGGTGCTGCGATCGCCGCGATCTCGGATGGCGCTTCCGAACAGGAGGTCGCCGCCCAATGTGTTGCGGCAATGATCCGCGCCGGCGGTCATGCGCCGGGCTTCGGGCCGTTCATCCGCCCGGCCGCGCGCCTGGGTGAAGAACACACGACCTGGGGCGACGGTATCTACCGCAAGGGTGAGCCGGTCTTCGTCGAACTGTCCGGCTGCATCTCGCGCTACCACGCCCCGCTCGGCCGGCTCGTTCGCATCGGCCACATCAGCGACGAAGACGCTGCAATGGCGGAAGTGACCGCCAAGGCGTTCAACGCTGTCGTCGAGGCGCTGCGGCCCGGTGCCAAGGCGCGCGATGTCTACGCCGCCTGGCAGGCTGTCGCCGACGCGGCCGGTCTTTCCCACTATCGCCGCCATCACTGCGGCTACCTTGTCGGTGCCGGCCAGCCACCATCATGGACCGGCGGCAATTCGGTGACGGGCTTGAGGCACGATTCCGACCTCGAGATCGAGACCGGGATGAGCTTCCACATCCTGTCGTGGCTGATGGGAACCGGTCGCGGCGATGACTTCGTCTCCAACACGGTGCTTTTGACCGATGCGGGTGCTGAAGTGCTCACCCGCACGCCGGCCGGCCCGATCGTTCGATAGGCCCGCACGCATGGCGCGCTACTCGGCACTCTCGATTTTCCGCAACGCGCTGTCCGGCCAGAAGAATTGGCAGCGCGCCTGGCGTGCGGCGGAGCCAAAACCGTCCTATGATGTGATCGTCATCGGCGGCGGTGGACACGGGCTCGCCACCGCCTTCTACCTTGCCGAGAACCACGGCATCCGCAACGTCGCGGTGCTCGAAAAGGGCTATGTCGGCGGCGGCAATGTCGGCCGCAACACTACCGTCATCCGCTCCAACTACCTGCTCGACGGCAACACCCAGTTCTACGAATTCTCGATGAAGCTTTGGGAGGGCATGTCGCGGGCGCTGAATTTCAACGTCATGTTCTCGCAGCGCGGCCAGCTCGTCACGGCGCATTCGGCCGATCAGCTCGACGGCTTCAGCCACCGCGCCAATGTCATGCGGCTGAACGGCATCGATGCCGATATCCTCGACCGCGACGAGGTGCGCCGTCTCGTGCCCTATCTCGATTTTTCCGACACCGCCCGCTTTCCGATCCATGGCGCTATCTTCCAGGGCCGGGCGGGCACGGCGCGCCACGACGCCGTCGCCTGGGGCTATGCGCGCGCCGCCGACGGCCATGGCGTCGACATCATCCAGAACTGCGAAGTGACCGGCTTCCTCCGCGACCGCGACAGTATCGTCGGCGTCGAAACGACGAAAGGCCGGATCGGTGCCGGCAAGGTCGGCCTCGCTGTTGCCGGTCATACATCCGTGCTCGGTGCCAAGGCCGGCCTTGAACTGCCGATCGAAAGCCACGTCCTGCAAGCCTTTGTCACCGAACCGCTGAAGCCGCTGGTAGATCACGTCGTCGCTTACGGCGCCGACCATTTCTACGTCAGCCAGTCCGACAAGGGCGGGTTGGTCTTCGGCGGCAATCTCGACGGCTACAATTCATACGCCCAGCGCGGCAATCTCGGCGTCGTTCGCGAGGTGGCGGAGGCGGCGATTGCATTGATGCCGTGCATTTCGCGCGTCCGCCTGCTGCGCCACTGGGGCGGCGTCATGGACATGACTCCCGATGCCAGCCCGATCATCTGCCCGACGCCGATCGACGGCCTCTATCTCAGTGGCGGCTGGTGCTATGGCGGCTTCAAGGCGACGCCGGCTTCCGGCTGGTGCTTCGCCCACACGATCGCCACCGGCAAGCCGCATCCCTTGATCGCGGCCTACGGGCTCGATCGTTTCCGCACCGGCCACACGCTCGATGAGGCCGGCGTCGGCCCTTCCGCCTGGCTGCAATAGGAGGCGGGACAAAATGCTGCGCATCGAATGCCCCTGCTGCGGCCCGCGCGACCATGACGAGTTCCGCTATGGCGGCGATGCCTCGGTCACGCGTCCGGCCCATGACGACCCCGATCCGGAGGCCTGGTACCGATATGTCTATGTCAGGACAAACCCGGCCGGCCTGCACCGCGAATTCTGGCAGCACGTGACCGGTTGCCGGCAATGGCTGGTGGTCGAACGCGACACCCGCAACCACGCTGTCGCATCCGTCGACTTCGCCAGGAAATCGACTGTCAGGAAACCACCGGCATGAGTTCGAACCGCAATCGCCTGCCGGTGGGTGGCCGTATCAGTCGCGCGGTGCCGGTCGATTTCACCTTCGACGGCCGCAAGCTGATTGGATATCGCGGCGACACCCTTGCCTCGGCGCTGCTCGCCAACGGCGTTACCCTGGTCGGGCGCAGCTTCAAATATCATCGCCCGCGCGGCATTTTTTCCGCCGGGCCCGAAGAGCCGAATGCGCTGGTTACGCTCGGGAGCGCCGGCAGGCGCGAGCCGAACCTGCCGGCGGCGACACTGGAACTCGCCCACGGCATGGTCGTGGAGAGTCAGAACCGCTGGCCATCGCTTGCCTTCGACGTGCAAAGCGTCAACGGGCTGTTGGCACCGTTTCTGTCCGCCGGCTTCTACTACAAGACCTTCATGGGTCCGACGCGCCGCGCCTGGATGTTCTACGAACATTTCATCCGCAAGGCGGCCGGTCTGGGCAGAGCCGGCACCGGCCCCGATCCCGACCGCTACGAGGTTCATCATGACTTCGCCGATGTCGCCATCGTCGGCGGCGGCCCGGCGGGATTGTCGGCGGCGCGGGCAGCGGCCGCGGCCGGGGCGCGGGTCGCGCTGATCGAGCAGGATTTCCTACTTGGCGGCCAGCTTCTGGCGGAACCGTCCGACAGCGCAGCGGCCGCATGGCTGAGGCAGGCCGAGGCCGAGTTGGAGGACTTCGAAACCGTCGCGCTGATGAAGCGGACGACCGCTTTCGGCAGCTATGACGGCAATGTCCTTGGACTGGTCAAACAGCGCGATCCAACCGATCCGAAGCCGGCCGCCGAGGCCCGGCAAACGGTCACCATGCTGCGCGCCCGCTCGATTGTTTTCGCCACCGGCGCCATCGAGCGGCCGATGGTGTTCTCGAACAATGACCGGCCCGGCGTGATGCTTGCCTCGGCCGCCCGGACCTATCTCAATCGCTTCGCGGTCCTGCCGGGCAAGAGAATCATCGTCGCCACCACCAATGACGGTGCCTGGCGCACCGCCTTCGACCACGCCGCAGCCGGCGCGGAGGTGACGGTTGCCGATCTGCGCCCCGTCCCGCCCGCAGCACTTGCCGCAGAAGCCGCACGGCTCGGCGTCGTGGTGCGGGCCGCAACGCGCATCGTCGACCTGCACGGCGGCCATGCCGTCAGGCGCGTAACGCTCAATGGACCGGAGGGACAATCCTCGGCCGCCTGTGACCTGGTCTGCATCTCCGGCGGCTGGTCGCCAACCGTGCATCTCACCTCACACCTCGGTGTCAAACCTGTGTATCGCAACGACATTGACGGCTTCGTGCCGGGCGTCTTTTCAGCCAGCCAGTTCGGCGCCGGCGCAATGATAGGAGCCTATGTGACCGCCGCTGCCGTCGAGGACGGCCATCGCGCCGGCATCGAAGCGGCAGCCTCCTGCGGCAAGTCGGCGCCGGTGCCCGCTCCGTCGAAACTCGATCTGGACGAGACCGCCACGAGTTCACTTCGCGAGATCCCTTCCGTTGGACGTGGAAAGGCTTTCGTCGATTTCCAGATGGACGTGACGACCGGGGATATCGAGCTCGCCCATCGTGAGGGCTATGAATCAGTCGAGCACCTGAAGCGCTACACCACGCTCGGCATGGGCACCGACCAGGGCAAGACCAGCAATTTTGCCGCACTTGCCGCGATGGCCGCCCTGCGCAAGGCAACAATCCCCGAGACCGGCGCCACGACCTTCCGCCCGCCCTATACGCCCGTGGCGATCGGGGCGCTTGCTGGACGCGCCATCGGCCATCATTTCAAGCCGATCCGCCGCACGCCGATGCACGACTGGCACATGGCAAACGGCGCCGAGATGCTCGAGGTCGGGCTCTGGATGCGGCCCTATTTCTACTGGCAGTCGGGGCGTAACGTGAACGAGGCCTACGTCGCCGAAATGCGGACCGTACGTCAGGCGGCGGGCCTGATGGACATCTCCACGCTCGGCAAGATCGATGTCCAGGGCCCGGATGCGGCAATCTTCCTCGACCGCGTCTATGCCAACGGCTTTGCCAAACTGGCGATAGGCCGCGCCCGCTACGGCGTCATGCTGCGCGACGACGGCATCGTCTTCGACGACGGCACCACGACGCGGCTAGCGGAAAACCGGTTCTTCATGACCACTTCGACCGCCAAGGCCGCCGATGTGCTGTCGCGTCTCGAATTCCTGCTCGACACGGCCTGGCCGGATTTGCGCGTGGCCGTTACCTCGGTCAGCGATGAATGGGCGGCGATGTCGGTTGCCGGGCCTAACAGCCGCGCGATCCTGAATGCAGCGTTTCCCGCTCTCGACGTTTCCGAGGAGGCGCTTTCGCATATGGGACTACTCGAAAGCGAATGGGAGGCCCGTGCGCTCCGCATCCTGCGTCTCAGTTATTCCGGCGAGCGCGCTTACGAAGTCTATGTCGGCGCCACTGCCGGTGAACAGCTCTGGAGCCGCTTGCTCGAAGCCGGCAGACCCTTCGACCTGAAGCCTTACGGTGTCGAGGCGCTTGGCGCGCTGCGGGTCGAAAAGGGCCATGTCGCCGGACCGGAGATCGAAGGGCGCACGACGCTTGACGATCTCGGCCTCGGCCGCATGGCCGGCAAGCGCAGCGGCTTCGTCGGCGACGTCCTGCGACGGCGCCCTGCCCTCCGGGCGCCCAACCGGCAGCGTCTGGTCGGGCTGGAATGCATCGAAGAGGGAAAACGCCTGCGCGGCGGCGCCATCCTGTTCCTGCCGGATGAGAAACCCCATGGCCATGGGCGCGGTCGTGTCACCTCCGTCACTTTCAGCCCCGAACGCGGCCATTATGTCGGGTTGGCCTTGCTTGCCGGTGATGTCGCGGCAGAAGGAAGCGAGGTCGTGGCTGTCTATCCGATGAAGGGCGAAACGGTTCGCGCCCGCGTTGTCTCGCCGGTATTCATCGATCCGCAGGGAGAACGGCTGCATGGCTAGCTTGACCTCTTCTCGGGATTTCAGCCTGTCCGTGGCGGATTGTCCGCTTATCCAGATCGAGGGCTGGGACGCGACACTGAGACAATTCGAAAAGAGCGTCTCGGCGTCGCTCAACACGAAACTTCCCGCTTCGGTCGGAGAGACGGTTCGCCACAAGGGCCTTTTAACCATCCGCGTTGCACCTCGCCGCCTTTGGCTGGCTCTCGACGAAGGCACAGAAGCGCCAGCCCTTGTCGTCGACCCCGATCTCGGCTGTTCCGTGCCCCTCGGCGAAGGTCGTGTTCGTTTGAAAATGGCCGGCCCTGGTATTGCAAGGCTTCTGTCCGGCTGCATTGCCGTCGACTGGCACGCGCCGGCCGCCGCTCCGGGACGAGCCGTGCAAACGTCCTTCCATCATGTCTCCGTGCTCTTCCTGCGCACCGGCGAGGCCGCGTGCGAACTCATCGTGCCGCGAAGTTTTTCGCGAAGCCTCTCGGATTGGATTGCCGACGGCTAGCCAATGGCGGTTTCGCAGGCAAGGATCCGCTTTAGCGCCCGATCCAAAGCCGCTATCATGAGACCATTTACTCTCTTGCCGGCCAGTCTTGGAGAAGCGTAATCCCAAATTTCGGCGCGGCTGCTTTGAGCCGCTCGATATCGGCAGGCGTCGGCGGCCCAACCACCTCTCCCTTGCGGAGCTCATGACCACCTTCGGCGAGGAACTGCTCGAACACACTTGGCGTGTCTATCAGGATGTAGCGAACGGGCTGGTTGCCGGGATTCATAAGCTGGTGCGGGATGCCCCGCTTCAAAAACGTGCTCTCGCCGGGCGAGAGCGTTCGGACCACACCGTCCACAATTGCGGTCAAATGCCCTTCGATGACGTAGACCGTCTCGTCGTCATTCGCATGAACATGGATTGGCGTTTTCGTGTGCCCGTCGCTTCTGTTTTCGAAGAGACTCAACAAGCCTCCCGTCTGTTCGCCGGAGACCAGTCGCTTCATGACGATGCCTGCGAGCACGAATTCTTTTGGTTCAACATCCGTCATTGATCCAATCCTGCCAGGCATATTTGGTGGGCCGTCAAGCAGACGAGCTGCGCAGCGACATCCGGCAAACGTCGAACTGGCTCACGGGTTCCCGGTCGCGTTTGGACGAAAAGCCGGCTTCGTTCTCACCGGACATGCTGGCCGACATTCGCCAATTCGAGGGCGCCGCAGAGGTCCGCCTAACTGACGGCAAAGCTGCAACGGGCTGCCAGGCTCTCGCCGGGCCCAAGCACCGACAGTCCATTCCATTTGTCGATCGAACCACGATTGTGAGCATCGACAGGATGACTGACCGGTTCAAAACAGAAGAAGTCGCTCTCGTCCGATGGCGAATAGACCAGGTAGAAGTTCAAGGACGATGAAGCTTCAATCCGCAGGCTGCAACTGTGCTCCGGCCACGATATGGTAGCGACGGCGTCCCAACCGGCAAACAGATTGTTTATCCATCCGTTCGGCAATACGGCCGGGGCGCCGAAATCCCAATCGGGACGAGTTTTGATATCGACAAACCGTTCAGGGAGATGGCTGGGCAGTTCGAGACAAACCTGCGAGGCCGGCGCATGAAGCGTGGTCCGTGCCGTTCTTGGGAACCACGGATGGATGCCAAGCCCAAACGGGAGCCTGACCGGCGCCTGATTGACGATGCGAAGCTTCAGGTCGAGCCCCTGCCCGGCCAGGGCGTAGCTCACCTCGGCGCGATATCGGTATGGGCCGGGCCCGTTGCTGATGAGCGACAGCTTTGCGTTGTCCTGCGTTACGCTGTCGACGTCCCACTCGCTCGAAAATCCATTGCCGTGAATGGGAAATGGCTCGCCTGCAACATTGGCAGGCAGTTCGTGGAATTTGGAGTCGAATGTGAAGCCGCCGCCGGAGATGCGATTTGACCAGGGCAAAAGCAGGTTGCAGGCAAGGTCGAACGGGTTGCTGCTCCCGCCGTTTGGCCAAGGCCTGAAGATCGGCACGCGCCCGTGGTCCAGTCTCGCAAGACCTGCCCCAAGCGACGGGACGATTTCAGCGGACAGGTCTCCGCTTCCGATCTTGATCGTCCCGACCATCAGCTTCAGACGGTATCGGCCTTGGCAGCGGCGATCGGCTGTTGATGGCGGCCTTTGCGAGCCACTGCAAGAAGGTCGTTCGACGCGATCCCGATGAGCGCCTTCATCTGATCGTGTGCATCGTCGGCCCTCCGCATCCTGATTGCCTCCAGCACGTCGCCATGCGCGCTCAGCGTCTGCTGGTAATTAGCGGTGGCCGATGTGGTCAAGCGGAAGGAGAAGCTGAGGGCGGCCGCAAGCATATTGCCGAGATTGGCGAACACCGGGTTGCGGCTGGCACGAAGTATGGCGGTATGAAACCTGACGTCGGCATCGAGACACGCAGCGAGATCGTCCTGCGGAGCAATGCGCATGGCTTCATAGGCCGCTTCGATGACTGCGAGATCGCCTGACGTCGCCATCTTGGCCGCAAGTTGGGCGGCAGCGGGTTCAATGACCAGCCGCGCCTCGATCAATCCGCGGACGAAATCGAGATCGGGCTCGATATCGCGCATCCATTCCAGAACCTGTGCATCCAGCCTGTTCCATTCGCTCGACACGCGCACACGCGTCCCGGCCCGCTTGCGCGCCTCGATCAATCCTTTCGCCGAAAGCGTCAGAAGAGCATCGCGAAGCGCGGTGCGGCTCGCCCCGTAGATGACGCAAAGCTCGGCTTCCGTCGGCAGGACGGAGTGCTGGGCGTAGGAGCCGGCGAGGATGCGCTGTCCGAGATCGCGTGCGATGCGATCCTTGAGCGATGACGTGGTGCCATCTGCGGCAGGAATGTCCTGCTTGCCTTGGCCAGTCGAAGCGATCGCCGCGTCCATCGTCATGTCCTGTTCAAGTGGTACTCGGCAATTACCACAGCAAGTATCAGCAGCGAGCCCTTGGCAAGCAACTGATAGAAGGTTGGCACGGACGTCAGTATCATTCCGTTGTTGAGGACGCCAATGATGGCGACGCCCAGCAGTGCGCCGACGATCGTGCCCTTGCCGCCCTGCAAGGCGCAGCCACCAAGAACGGCCGCTGTGATGGCCTCGAGTTCCAGGCCTTGGGATCCGGATACGGGCTGCCCGGAGCCGGTACGGGCAGCCAACAGAATCCCGGCCAATCCGGCCGCCACTCCACTCATGATGTAGATGCCGACGCGGTAGCGGTTGATGTTGATGCCGGAGAAGCGTGCGACAACGGGATTGCCGCCCAGGGCATAGATGTTGCGGCCAACGATCGAGCGGGCAAGGAAGAGATGGAACACGATCGCGGTCAGCAAGAGAATCCAGATCAGCAGAGGCAGGCCGAGGATTCGTCCGATCCCGATGAAGCGGAAAGTGTCGCTGAAAATCGCGATCGATTGCCCATCGGACATGATGAACGCGATGCCGCGGAAGATCGCCATCGTACCGAGAGTCGCGATGACAGCGTTGACCCGCCCATAGGTGATGATGATGCCGTTCACGAGGCCGGCAAGACCGCCCAGGACCAGGCCGGCAAGAATGCCCGCGGCGGGTGATCCGGTGGCCTGGATGGCCATTGCCGTCGATACTGTGGTCAGACCGACAATTGCGCCGACGGCAATATCGAGCCCTCCGGCGACAATAACCACGGTCTGGCTCATCGCCAGAACGCCCAGGATGGTAATGCCTAGACCGATGTTCAGCAGGTTTCGGCTGGAGAAGAACACGTCGCCTCTCAGGGTGCCGAAAATGAGCACGAGAATGGCGAGAGCAACAAGAAGGCTTATGTTGTGAATGCCGATGCGCTCTGCGATGCGCAAGGAAGCGCGCCTTTTGCCGGTCTGCGTTGTTGCTGTCCTGAGCTCAAGGCTGTTCACTGAATTTGTCCTCCAAGCGATGCTGCAGATTGAGGCATGGCATGTCTGAGGATCGTGGCCTCGTCGATGTCAGGGCGGGAAAGTTCGGCCGTGATCCGGCCTCCAGCCATAACAAGCACCCTGTCGGCCAGCCCGATCAGTTCCGGCATTTCCGAGGAAATCAGGATTATGCCGATGCCGCTGGCGGCGAGTTCGTCGATCAGGCGATAGATTTCCGCCTTGGCGCCGATGTCGATGCCGCGGGTCGGCTCGTCGAGGATGAGAAGCATCGGCTGCCGCGCAAGCCAGCGCGCGAGAACGACCTTCTGTTGGTTGCCACCCGATAATTTCGAAACCTGTTCGTCGAGGTTGGGCGCCTTGATCGACATCTTTGCTGCAAGCGGTGAGACGATCTCCAGTGCCTTGCGCCGGTTGAAGAAGCCGAAGGTCGACGTTCTGTCGGGCACGCAAAGCGAGGCGTTATCAAGAATGCTTCGGAACAACAGCAGCGCCTCGTGCTTGCGGTCTTCCGGGGCAAAGCCGATGCCCGCCACGATCGCTGCATGCGGGCTGTTAGGGCCAACGGGCACACCATTCATCGTTATGGTTCCGTCGACGCGCCTATCATAGCCGACAATCGCCTTTGCCAGTTCGGATCGACCCGCACCCATAAGGCCGGCAATGCCTAGCACCTCGCCACGGCGGACCTTGAGGCCCACATCGGTGACGTGGTCGGTGGTCAGGCCCGTCACCTCCAGCAACGGTTGCCCCGATTGCCACGTCTCGCGCGTAAACAGATCGGCTATGTCGCGGCCCACCATGAGCTTGGCTATGGTCTGCTCGCTGGCACCGGCAGCGGGGGAATCATCGACCAGCCGGCCGTCCCGCAAGACGACAATGCGATCCGCAAGGTCGATGACCTCGTTCAGCCTGTGAGAGATGTAGACGATCGAAGTGCCCTCGCCGCGCAGCCGGCGAATTACTGAAAACAGACGGCGCGCTTCGTCGTCGGTCAGTGACGAGGTCGGCTCATCGAATGCGATCAGCCGGCCGCCGGCACGTATGGCGCGCATGATTTCGATCATCTGGCGCTGTGCCGGACCGAGTGTGCTGCAGAGTTGACGCGGCAGCATATCCTGCTGCATGCCGAAGGTCGCAAGCACCTTATCGGTCTGGTCCTCGAGCCTGTGCCAGTCGAGCAGGACGCCTGCCAGCCGCGGCAGTTCGCCGACGAAAATGTTCTCGGCCACGGTCAGGTTCGGAACGATCTCCGGCTCCTGATGGATGACGCGTATTCCAGCTCTGTGGCTGTCGCGCGGTTCGCTGAAGACGATCGGCGTGGAGCCATGCAGCACGGTGCCGGTGTCCGGTGCGAACACGCCCTCGAGAATTCGCATCATTGTCGACTTGCCGGCGCCATTCTCGCCAACCAGGGCAAGCACCTCTCCTGGCCGAAAGGCAATCGAGACATTGTCGAGCGCCTGCACGACGCCGAAGCGCTTCGATATCCTATCGAGCGAGAAGAAATCCGATTGCATCAAAAGCTCACTCCCGAGGATCGATCCCGTGTGCCCGCCGACGAACTGCCGGCCCAAAGAGCGTCATGCGCCCTGCGGCGCATGACGCATATCTGGTTCAGTGGCAGAGCTTGGCTTTGTAGTCCGACGCAAAATTGTCGGCGGTGATGTATTCCGGGTCAGTGAAGGATTGAACGGGAAGCTTGGTTCCGTCCTTGATGGAGGCCAAGAGAATCTTCACCGCCAGCGCGCCATGATTTTCCGAATTGAGCCACATCGTACCACGGAACGCCGAGGGCTTTCCGGATCCGAAGGCGTCACAAGCGCGGCTCCCGTCGATGCCGATCCCCATGCCCTGGTCTGCGGAATAGCCGGCATTCTCCAGTGCTCGCGCACCACCCAGCACGCCGTCATCGTTGCATGAAGAGAATATCCAGTTCGTGACGCTGGGATTGGCCGTCAATGTGGTGGTCATCACATCGATGGCGTTGACCATCGTATTGTCGTAGGGGACGCGAACGATGCTGCCCGGCTTGAAATCGGGCACCGCCTTCAGGAACGCTTCTTCCGCGCCCTTGTTGCGCTGCATGCAGGTATCGGCCTTGCGGTCCTCGATCGAGGCGATGCGCACCTCTTTGCCCGCCCAGCCTTCAGCCTTGTAGAGCTTGGCAAGCTCTTCGCCCACCCGCGCACCGATATTGTAAGCATTCATGCCGACATAGGGGACCTGGGTGCCATCCTGGTAGTAGATATCGTCGTCCACCGCCACCAAGGGAATTTTTGCGGCCTTTGCTTTCTCCGCGATGACAGGTCCCAGCGCCTTGTCGGGGACAACGATGGCGATGCCTTTCACGCCATCGCCGACCATCGTATCGAAGGTCGTGATCGTCAAATTGGCGTCGAACTGAACGTCCTGCGACACGAACGCGGCCCCTGCCGCCTCAGCCGCTTTCTTGGCGCCGCCGACTTCGGCGACGAACCATGGGTGGTCTCCCATCTTGTTGATGTAGCCGATCTTGATGTCGTCTGCGCTTGCTGTGCCACTCATCAGTCCGGCAGCCAATACCGCAAATGTCGCCAAAGCCTTTGTTGTGGTTTTCATGAATATCCTCCCTGAGAGCTCTATGGTGGTTGCTAGTCGTGGTAGAGAACCGAGCGCCCACCATCGATGGTGATCGTCTCGGCATTTATGAACGGCGCTTCGTCCGAAGCGAGGAAAACCGCCGTCATTGCAACCTCGTCCGGCCGGCCAATACGCTTGGGCGGATGGAGGTCGTAGGCTCGCCGCTTCTCCTCGGCGGGGTTCGGGAATGTGTTCCAGTAGGCTTCCGCGATCGGCGTCTCGATGTAGCCGGGTGCTATCGCGTTCACCCGGATACCGCGTGCGGCATATTCGATGGCCAGCGAACGGGTCAGGCCCAAAAGTGCATGCTTGGCGACCGGATACGGGAACGTATGGGGAATGATCTGGAAGGCGTGACAGCTCGCTATGTTGACGATGGAGCCCGAGCCCTTCGCCAGCATCGTCGGCAAAACCGCCTTGGCGCAGAACCACGCGGCCTGGAGGTCGAGCTTGAGGCAGCGCTCCCATTCCTCATCCGGCATCATCAATGGTTCGTAGAAGACGTTGGCGCCTGCATTGTTGACGAGAACGTCGACGCCGCCATAGCTCGTGATCGTGCGGGCGACCATGTCCGCGACCGCGGATGCGTCCGTGACATCCGTCTCGACGAACAATACGTCGGCGCCTCCGGCACGCAGTTCGTCGGCGATCGCTTTGCCGCTTGCCGCATTCAGTTCGGCAATGACGGTCTTTGCCCCATGCATCGCAAAAGCCCGGGCGGTGGCGGCACCTATGCCTTGGCCGGCGCCCGTGACGATTGCGATCTTTCCTTGCAGCCGACCTGCCATTGCATTCACCAGTCGACCACGGTGCCGTCCGGCATGACGGCATTGCGGGCATGCAGCACTTCCTGCTTGAAGGGGTGGCGCGCGATGACGTCCTCATTGACGGTGACGCCAAGGCCCGGCAGTTCGGGCAGGTCCCAGCGGCCTGGTTTACGCCGAATTGGCCAGGTAACGACCTCGTCGTACCAGGCGACGGCACCGGACATCTCCTCCTGAATGACGACGTTTGGCGTCGATATGCCGAAGTGAAGAGCAGCGACGCCAGCGATCGGACCGAGCGGGTTGTGCGGGGCAAGGCCGATGCCTGCCGTTTCCGCCATGGCCGCGATCTTCTTTGTCTCCAGCAGACCGCCAGTGTGGCAAATATCAGGCTGGGCAATGTTGAAGGCGCGGGCTGCGATCGAGTGCGTAAATTCGCGGCGCCCGATCAGCCGTTCGCCGGACGCGATCGGCACGGCCGATCGCGCCGTGATATGCGCCAGTCCGGCAACATCTTCGGGCGGCACGGGTTCTTCCGCGAACATGATGCGGGCCGGCTCGATTGCTCTGAGGTAATCCATCGCAGCGTTAACGGATGCAGGGCGTCCATGGAAATCGACCATGATGTCGATGTCCGGGCCAACCGCCTCGCGAAGTGAGCCAACCATGTTGGCAACAGAATCGACCGCCTTCGCAGGAGACACGTAGTGGGTGTAGGGAATGCAGACGACCTTGACAGCGTCGTAGCCTGCCTGCGTCACGATGCGTCCGCGTTCCACGATCGCGTCCGCGGATCCGGTCTCATAGACCGCCTTCATGTCTCCGAGGCCGAGATGCGTGTAGGTGCGCAGATAGT
Organism: Mesorhizobium sp. M1307; assembly: GCF_040318155.1. NCBI lineage: Bacteria > Pseudomonadati > Pseudomonadota > Alphaproteobacteria > Hyphomicrobiales > Phyllobacteriaceae > Mesorhizobium > Mesorhizobium sp. M1307. The sequence goes on from NZ_JAMYLR010000010.1 coordinate 50,295, forward strand.
CGCGGACCCGACCGCCCAGAAGGCGCCAGACGGGGACTCCCAATGATTTGCCCAGGATGTCCCAGAGCGCGATCTCAATGCCGCTGACGGCGGACATTCCCTCGACGCCGAGACGCCAAAAGCCGTGCCGCGTAAGTATCTGGTAGCACTGCTCTACATTGCGCGGATCTTGCCCGATGAGCAGGGCCTCAAGGTCCTGAAGCGCCCCAACGACGGCTCTGGTCTTCCATTCCAGCGTTGCCTCACCCCAGCCAAACAGCCCGGGCTCGTCGGTTTCGACCCGGACGAAGACCCAGTTGCGCATTTCCGCATTGCAGACGCGCGCCTTGATGGCCGTGATTTTCATTGGTCCTCCCAGACCTGCCGCCTTTTTTCGATGGCAATATGTATGATTTATTATGGATAATATGGACGAGTCAAGCGCAACGTCGTCAAGGAACTGGTCCTCAGGAGGATCCGAGCAATTTTCGACCAATCCTTGTTCGCGGATGGAAGGGCTGTCAGCCGATCCGCGAACATCGCGGGAAAGGCGCGGCTAAATCACCGCGCAGACCGTTTTCGTCTCGAGATAGTTCTCCAGGCCCGGTGCGCCGTTCTCATAGCCCCAACCGGATTGCTTGTGGCCGCCCTTCGGCAGTTCCGGTGAGAAGTAGGAATGGCAATTGATCCAGACGGTGCCCGACCGGATACTTGCGGCAAGGCGATGCGCAGTGGATAGGTCGCGGGTCCAGACGCTTGCGGCGAGGCCGTAGGGCGAGTCGTTCGCAAGGCTTATCGCCTCCGCGACATCGTCGAACGGTGTCACGGCAACGACCGGGCCGAAGATTTCCTCGCGCATCATGCGCATGTCCGGGCGCACGCCGGTAACCACGGTCGGCTCGAAGAAGTTGTCGAAGCGCCGGCCGCCGGCGATGATCTCGGCGCCGCTGGAAGCACCATCGCCGACGTAGAAGGCGACGCGCGCAGCCTGGGTTCCGTTGACCAGCGGACCAAGGTCGGCATCCGGGTCAAGCCCGTGTCCGAGACGCAGCTTTCGCGCCTCCCCTGCCAGGCCCTCCACCAGACGGTCGTAGATCGAGCGATGCGCATACACACGCGAGCCGGCGACGCAGACCTGGCCGGCATTGGCGAAGATCCCCCGAGCCACTCCGGGGATTGCGAGCCCCATGTCCGCATCGGGCATGATGATGGCCGGCGACTTGCCACCCAGCTCGAGCGTCAGCTTCTTCAGATTGCCGCGCGCTGCGGAGACGATCATCTTTCCGACTTCCGTCGAGCCGGTGAAGGCGACCTTATCGACATCGGGATCTGCAGCCAATGCTGCGCCCACAGTTTCACCGAGACCGGTCACGATATTGACGACGCCGTCCGGCAAGCCGGCTTCGATCATCAGTTCGCCGAGCCTGAGCGCGGTGAGCGACGTTTCCTCAGCTGGCTTGAGCACGATCGTACAGCCGGCGGCAAGCGCCGGGGCGAGCTTCATCGAGGCCATGAGCAGCGGCGAATTCCATGGCGTTATGGCTGCCACGACACCGATCGGCTCGCGCACCGTGTAGGCGAAAATCTTGCTGCCCACCGGTTGGTACCTGATGGAGGTGGGGATGGTCGTGCCGAGGATTTTCGTCGCAAAACCGGCAAAATAGCGGAACTGCTCGGCCGAGGCGGGAATCTCGGCGAAGCGCGAGGTCTTCAGCGACTTTCCTTGGTCAAGCGTCTCGAGTTCTGCAAGCTCATCGGCATGGCGTTCAATCAGGTCGGCGATGCGCCATAGCAGCTTGCCGCGTGCCGACGGTGTCATGTCGCGCCAGCTCTCGCCTTCGAAAGCAGCACGCGCCGCAGCAACGGCGCGCCCGGCGTCATCGGCTGTGCCTTGCGCCAGCAGCGCGAGCGTGTCGCCATTCGCAGGATCGGTCGCGGGCAAGGTTGCGCCATCGCTGGCGTCGCACCAGCCGCCGCCGATCAGGTGCCGCATTCTGGGTTTGGCCAGGAACGCCTTGACGCCTGCATGCCTGGCTGCACCGTTTCGAATGATGACCGTCATGTCCGTACCCCGCAAGCGAGCGCCTCGACCGCCGCGAGAGCACCGCGGATGATGGAATGATAGCCGGTACAGCGGCAGATATTGCCTTCGAGCGCAGTGCGGATCTGAGACTCGTCTGGAGCCGGATTCTCCAGCAGCAGAGCGGTCAGCGCAACAGTGATGCCGGGTGCGCAGTAGCCGCACTGGAAGGCGTTTTCGGCCGCCAGGGCCTGGCGCAGGACAATAGCTTCGGGAAGGTCGTCGAAACCCTCCGGCGTGATGATGGTGGCCCGGTCGAGTTGCCACGACATGAGCAGACAGCCATTGACCGCGCGATCGTCCATCAGCACGGAACAAGCGCCGCAGCGGCCGATGCCGCAAGCCATCTTGGCGGCAGTCATGCCGAAATGATCGCGCAGCAGGTCGATCAGGCGCAACTCGGCGGGCACAGCCAGCGCCTGGCGGCAGCCGTTGAGGTTAAAGGTAATCGCGATCTCGGCACTCACGCTGCACTCCTCTGCAGGGCGTCGAGTACCCATTCAGGATCGACCGGGATGCGCTCGGGCCAAGCCCCTGTGGCGTCCGCAATCGCGTTGACGATGGCTGGCGTCACGGCGCCAATGCCAAGCTCACCAACTCCGCGCGGACCGAACGGGTCGTCCTCGTCCAGATCCTCCAACGCGAAGGTCGCGAGGCTTTCCGGCGTGTCGGCAATGCCTGGCAGCATGTAGAAATCGAGGTTGCCGGCAAGATACCGGCCATCCCGCATCGCCGCGTCCTCAGTGAGGGTGAAGCCCAGCCCCTGGACGCCGCCGCCTTCGATCTGGCCAAGATAGGCGGCAGCATCGAGCATCGGTCCGGCCGCGGTGTGCTGATGGAGCTCGAGCACGCGTACCTGCCCAGTGATGCGGCTCACGGCAACGCGCGCCAGTGTCGCGCCGAAGGCGAAGATCAGGCGTGCATTGCCTTCCAGATAGTCCGATTTCGGAAACTCGAAGCTGACGGCAGCAGCTGGCAGCCGGTCGGGAGGCAACGCCTCGGCAAGCTCGGCGAAACTCATGAGCAGTGAGCCGCTGTTGGAATGTCGCTCGACGATACCGCCGGGCGCCAGCGCCAGCGTCCCGGCTTCGCGGCAAAGCAGCTGGCCCGCTGCGGCCAGCAGGTCGCGCGCAAAAGCTGGTGCGGCGACTGCCGCGACCCGCCAGACCACGTGAGTGCCGCGCGAGGCGGTAGAGGAACCGGATTCGGGCGTCGCCGCCGTATCGCCGGTGACCGGCCGGACATCGTCGCGACCGCAGCCGAGCGCTCCGGCTACGGCGGCCTTGACCGAGGTGAGCAGGCCCTGTCCCATCTCGTCCAGGCCGTAGAGAGCTTCGATCATGCCATCCGCAGCCAAGCGCAACGCGCCTCCGGCCGGGTCCGGCGGCAGCGTGCCTAGTCCGTTGCCTTGATAGTTCATCGCCATCCCGACGCCGATCGTCTCACAGCCGTCGAACGACGGACCACGCGGCTTGGCCCAGATCGGGTCAGCAGCGGCGGCTTGCAGCATCTCGGCCAAACGTTCGGACGGCGCGACCTGCTGGCCGAGATGGCCTCGCGTGCCAGGCTCGCGCAAATTGCGGCGCCGTATCTCGATAATGTCGATGCCGGCGGCTTCGGCTAGCCGGTCCAGCTGGCACTCTACCGCGAAGGCCATCTGGTTGGCACCGAAGCCACGAAACGCGCCGCAGACGCCGTTATTGGTGTAGGCGAGCCTGCCCGAGCTGAGGACGTTGGGAACGACATATGGCCCGCAGGCGTGTTCGAGGGCCGTCTCAAGCACGCCCGGACCGAGCGACGCGTAGGCGCCGGCATCCGCGATCACATCCACCTGCTGTGCGAGCAGCCGACCTTCGGGGTCGCAGGCGGTACGCATATGGATGCGCATGGCATTGCGCTTGGTGCCCGCGATGACGGATTCCGCCCGGTCGAGATGCAGCCGCACGGCGCGTCCGGTCTTCAGCGCCAGCAGGGCCAGGGCCGGCTGCACGGTCAGCTCGTCCTTGCCGCCGAAAGCGCCGCCAGTCGGGCTGGTGACCACCCGTATCTGCTCTTGCGGCATACCGAGGATGCGCCAGAGCTGCATGCGGTCGCGGCGGCCATGCTGCCCACCGGCAAAGACGTTCAGGGTACCATCCGTACCGACGAAAGCGTAGCCGCCCTCCGTCTCCATAAAGCCGTGCATCTGGCTCGGCGTTTCGTAGACAGCCTCGACGATATGAGCTGCCTTGGCAAAAGTCGCGGCGGCATCGCCACGCGTGAACTCGAAACTGCACTGCAGATTGCCTGAGGCGTGGACCGGCTCGGCTCCAGCGGCGAGTGCCTGTTGGGGATCGCTCACAATTGGCAGCGGCTCGTATTCGACGCTGACGAGAGCAAGCGCGCGTTCGGCCGTCTTCATGTCAACAGCGGCAACAGCAGCAACCGCGTCGCCAACATAGCGGACCTTGTCGAAGCACAGTGCCGGCTGATCTTGCACGACAATGCCGAAGGCATTGCTGCCGGCAATGTCGCGGTGCGTGACAACCGCCGCGACGCCGGGCAGCGCCTCGGCCGCGCTCGTATCGATGGAAACGATCCTTGCATGGGGAATGCCAGCGCGCCGAATGCGCCCGACCAGCATACCGGGCTCGCGATGGTCGGTCAGGTATTCGAGCCGGCCGGCGATTTTCGGCGCGCCGTCCGGCCGCTGGTACCAGCGTGCGCCGGTTTCCGACCAGGACACAAGAACCTCGGCAGGCGGCTTTCCGGACGGCACGGTCCGCCGGCGCGGCGAATGTGCTCCTTGGGACAACTTGCCGCCGAGCCCGAAGACCAGCGCATTCGCCGCGACATTGCGCCGATAACGGCCGGACCGCCACGAATCGTCGATCGCCGGCACCTCTGCAAGAATTGCGGCGTGCAGCTCGGCCCAATCGATCTCTTGGAAGCGCCGGCCGATGAGCAGCGCTTCAGCGCGGCCAAGACGGGCTGCTTCGCCGCCGCCGCTGGCCGCGAGCCGCGCGATCGTGACAAGATCGTCCGCCGTTTCGATCAGTCCGGCGACACCAGCCACGCTTGGGGTGAAGGCGGCGCGCAGGCCGACTTTGCGATGGGTCGAGCGAGCGGCAGTTGGCTGCGGTGGAACGATGATCGTCTCAATGAGGGCCGCTGACGGTGCGTCGGCCAACCATTGCGCGAGCGGCACGACGGCGCGCCCAGCCGGTGAGACGATCTCCAGCTTCGCATCGATCGCGAGCAGGGCCGGCAGAAGGCAACCCGTGCGCCCCGCGACGTTGCCGCCCAGCGTTGCGAGATTGCGGACGGCGGGTCCCGCGGTGGCGCGGACGGCGGCTGCGAGCAGAGGCAAATTCTCGCCTATCGCCCGGTCACGCTCCAAGGCACCCAGGGTCGTCAGTGCGCCCATGCGAAAGCCGTCATCGGCCGGTTGGATGCCCTTCAGGCAGGCGATTCGGCCGATGTCGATGAGGCGCCGCGGCTTTGGCAGGCCCTTCGCCCAACCGAGCTGCAGCGCCGTGCCCCCGGCGACCAGTTGCGACGCGCCCTCGCCTGCCAATGACAGCGCCTCGGCAACGGAGGTCGGGCGAAGCACCTGGAGACCCGGCTCGGTCATGTGGCTCCGGCGGCCGTGCCGAAACGGATGCCCCTTTCCTTCAGCCAGCGGCGGTAGGCGATGGAGGACCCGTCGGCGCGGGTCGGGATTTCCATCCGCGGCTCGAGCGGAAGGCGCAGCGGCCGCTGGTTCTCCACGATGATCCGATCCTGCAGGAAGATGACCTGTTCGAAGTTGAGCAACGCCGTCTGCGTCGAAGCGGAGTCGAACAGATACATGACCGGCTGGGCGCGGCAGAGGTCTTCCTCGATGGGCTGAATGAACAGCGCGATCGCGTCGAGCCGGTCCGGCGCTCCAGGGCATACACGGTAAAGCATGACAACGAATGGGCTCGGCACACGATAGGTCAGATGCACAAACGCGCCGGAGCTTTCCGTTGCGGCAATGCGCGGCTGGAAGAACGTGCAGTTGGTCGCCCAGACCTCGTCCACCTCGCGACGTATCTCGCTCAGATAGGCCGGCACTTCCGTGTGCGGCTCCGAACCGAGAATGTCGGTATGCACGAACGGGAAATGCGCCATGTCGAGGAAATTCTCTACGACGCGCAAACCCGACGCCCGCATCGTCACCCAGCCGCAGGGCACGTAGCGGCGGTCGGGTTCCGATGCCTCGGCGATCTCGAAGATTTCCTTCCCGGGCAGGCCCAGCGTCGTCCAGACGCAGCCGTAGCGCTGCCGGACGGGCAGCGCCGGGCCGCGGTTGCCATCGTCCAGGACCTCCCGAACCGTGATTGCACCCGTGATGTCACGGACCAGTTCGATGTCCTGGCCGAGCAGCCGCGTGCGGCTCGGCGCGCCACCCAGGTCGGCCACCGTCGCCACCGCGTACCAATCGTCCAGTGCCGCGCTGTCCGTCGTCTTCATCACCGAGGCCGCCCTATTGTGTCCACTGCAGGCTGCCGCCGGAATTCTCGGCGAGGAAGGCGGCGCGCCGGGCGAACAGGCCAGGCGCTACGCGATGGATTTCGGCGATGATCTCGCGCAGGTCGCCGGTGCGCAGCACGCCGTCCTCGACGAGGATCTCGCCATCGACCATCGTCAAAGACACGTCGCTGCCGCGCACGGCGTGGACGAGATTGTGGTGGAAGTTGAAATAAGGTCCGTCGCGGAAGACCGGCGTCATGCGCGGCGTATCGGTGCGGACCGCGATGATGTCGGCGCGCTTGCCGACTTCAATCGAGCCGATCTCGTGGTCGAGGCCGATCGCCCTGGCGCCGAGGATGGTGGCCATCCGCAGCACCTGCCAGCTATCCATGGCGGCGGCGTCGAGGTCCTTCAGCTTGCCCAGCAGCGATGCCACCTTCATCTCTTCGAACATGTCGAAATTGTTGTTCTCCTTCTCGCCGTCCGTGCCGATCCCGACAGGCACGCCGGCCTTCAGCATCTCTGCCACCAGCGCGATGCCGCTCGCCAGCTTCATGTTGGAAACAGGGTTGTGGGCCACCGAGACGCGGCGCTTGGAAATGAGCGCTATCTCCTCTCGATCGAGCCAGACGGCGTGGGCGATCATGGCGCGCGGCGTTTCGAAGAAGCCGAGGTCGTCCAGCGCGAACATCGGCCGTTTGCCGTAGCGCCGCTCAAATTCCGCGATCTCGATCTCGGCCTCGCTGCAATGTGTGTGGAAGCCGGTCTCGTATTTCCTTGCGAGTTCGATCGCCCGGCGCTGGCCGGCTTCGTCGGCATAAAACAGATGCTCCAGCCCGACCCAGACGTTGATGCGGCCGCCCGCCTTGCGATGCCAGCCCTCGATCATCGCCTCGTTCATGTCGAGCGTGTCGAAATAATTGTAGTCGGGATGCTCGCCGACGTAAGGCACGGCGACCAGGCGGTTGCCGATCGCCTCGGCCGCCCTGGCGCTGCCTTCCATGAACCGCCACATGTCGACGACGGTGGTCGTGCCGCCGAGCACGGATTCCGCGTAGCAGAGCCACGACGCCGCCTCGGCCTCGTGTGGCCGCAGCACGCGATGCATCGGATTGATATGGAGCGTCAGCCAGTCCCAGACCGGCAGGTGCTCCGCCGTGCCGCGCAGGAAACCGGAATGCGCATGCGCATTGACCAGCCCGGGCAAAAGCACCGCATTGTCGAGCTTCTTCACGGCCACGGCCGGATACGCAGCGCGCAATGCTGCGAGTGCGCTGACCGCGGCGATACGACCATCCTCGACCAGCACGGCGCCATCAGGCAACACGTGGTTATCTTCATCCATGGTGAGCAGCGTGTCGGCAGCAAGGATGAGGCCTTGGGTCATCGCAGGTACTCCGTGTGCAGTCCGTCGGTCATGACATCCTCAAGCTGCCGCCGCGAGCAGGAAATCGGCGGCGCGCTCGCCGATCATCGTGGCGGGCGCGTGGGTGTTGCAGGTCGGGATCGTCGGGATCACCGAGGCATCGGCAACATGCAGGCCGTCCAGCCCGTGCACGGCGAGACGGCTGTCGACGACGGCCATCGCGTCCTCGCCCATCTTGGCTGTTCCGCAGGTGTGGAAGAACGTCGTGCATGCCTCGCGGATGAAGGCGATTGTCTCGGTGCGGGTCAGTCGGCGGTCAGGTGCGGCAAAGTTGCGGAAGACACCGGCGTTCGCCTTTGCAGACGCCATCTCCATCACCATCTCGACCGCAGTGACCATGGCGTCGAGGTCTTCCGGTTCCGCCAGAAAGTTCGGTTGGATTTCGAGCGGCCCGCCGGGCTTGCCGTCGAGCAACTTCAAGTGCCCGACGCTCTTCGAGCGCATCAGGCCCGCACCGAAGGAAAAGACATCGCCGGATAGATCGTAGCGCGCGCGCATCGCCGGTTCGGCGCTGTTGCCCTGGACGGGGAAGGCATGCAGGTCGGGCTGCGGCAGGTCCGGCCGCGACTTCCAGTTGACCATCGAGCCACCGCCATTGCCCACTATCGGTCCGATCGGTCGTTTCGCGCGGAAGACGCAGGCCTGCGCCAGCGGATGGTCCTGAAGATTCCTGCCGACACCCGGCAGGGCGCGAACGACCGCAATGCCAAGGCGCTGCAGTTCGATCGGATCGCCGATGCCCGACAGCATCAGCAGGCGTGGCGTGTCGATGGCCCCGGCCGCGAGCACGATGCTCTCTTGCGCGCGCGTTTCGCAGATTTCGCCGCCGACGAGGTGCTTGACCGCGACGCATCGGCTGCCTTCGACCGTCAGGCCGATGGCCGCGGATCCGGTCAGCACCGTCAGCATCGGGTGATCCAGGATCGGCACGAGATAGCCTGTCGCCGAACTCCAGCGCTTGCCGTCGCAGATGTTGAAATTCGCGGCCGCCGCCCCCTCGTTGCTGGGGCCGTTCGGATCGTCGATTACGGGGATGCCGATCTCGGCCGCGCCATCGATCAGCGCCTGCGCGACCGGGTGCAGTGCCGTCGGCCGCTCGATATGGAGCGGACCGCCCGCTCCGCGAAACTCGCTTGCACCGTCGCGCCAGTCCTCGCAGCGCCGGAAATAGGGCAGCACGTCGGCGAAGCTCCAGCCCTTGGCGCCGCCAGCCTCCCAGGCATCGTAATCATGCGGATGGCCGCGATACCACATCATCGCGTTGATGGCGCTTGAGCCGCCAAGCAGGCGCCCGCGCGGGATTCCGATGGTACGGCCGTTCACGCTCAGTGTCGGAGCATAGTCATAGCCCCAGTCATAGGTGCCGCGACCAAGCGGCACCCACTTGCCGGGGTCCTCGATCTCTTCGACCCCAAGACCCGTCGGGCCGGCCTCGATCAGGAGGACGTCGGCGCCGGCATCGACCAGTCGCCGCGTCACCGCACAGCCACCGGAACCCGAGCCGACCACGACGTAGTCGTAGCTGGGTTTCAGCGCGCGTCGGGGGACGACAGGTCCGAGGGTGCTCATGATCTCGTCAGTTGTGCTCGCTCGGGCCCATGATGACGATGCCTTCGCTCGCCTCGACGTGGCGGACGAAGATATACTTGTCCTCGCGGCCGTCGCTGTATTTGCGCTTGATGTCCGGCTGAACCGTTCCCGAGACCTTGGCGACCACCACATAGGGAGCGTCAAAGGCGAGCCCCCTCGCGCAATGCGCGTCGAACTCCTCCACGGTGCGCGCCGTATGGGCGTTCTCGACGCCGGCGCCGCGCGCGATCGCGGCAAGGTCGACGCGGCCCAGCGCCGTATGCGTCGGCGGGCCGCCGATCGACTGGTAGCACTCATTGTCCCAGACCACGATGAAGAGGTTCTTCGGTTGTTCGTTTCCGAGCGTGGCCAGGATGCCGAGATTGAAGAGCAGGCCGCCATCCGTATCGAGCGAAACGACGCGGCGGTGCGGCAGGCCGGCGGCGAGCCCGAAGGCCTGCGGCGTGACGCAGCCGAGTTGCTGCTGGAACAGGCTCGCTTCGCGCATATGCGGCGCGGCGTTGTACCACTCGTCGACGCTGCCGCCGAGCGAAAGGATCACCAACTCATCCTTCAACCGCGCGGCAAGCGCCTTCATGCAGTCGAATCGTTTCATCGCACCACCTCGCCGCCGAGCGCCACGGCCGAATGGTAGTAGGACGCATAAGACCAGGAATAGGCGTCAACGATGGCGCGCTCGATCTTCGCCTCCTCGGTGACGATCCGGTACGGAACGCGCAGCGCATTCAGCACCGGCTCCATGGTGATGCCATGCGGGATTGCCCACCAGTTGTTCTCGCCAAGCTCGCCGCGATAGCTCATCAGCATCACGACCGGGATGCCGGCTCCGAGGCCCATGCGGGCCAGCGGCTCGACCGAGGCGCGCAAGCCGGAGTTTTCCATGACCAGCGCCGCGCGCTTGCCCGACAGGAAGACCCCGCCGCAGATCGCCGCGCCCTCACCCTCGTTGGTGACGCGGATCGTGCGGATATCCGGATCAGCATCAAGGGCCGGGTAGAGCTCCTTGAACAGCGAATCGGGCAGGTAGCAGACGATGCTCACTCCCGCCCGCTTAAGCCCCCGAATGACCGCGTCGACCGCACTCTGCTTCATGACATCCCCTTCGGCCGGGAAGTCTCGCAAAGCTCAGTTGTTCGAGATAGGGACAAATTGCTCTCTTTATCGATGCGCAAAATGCAACAACTAATCATGCAACGCCTCGACCATGCGGGCCAGCAGCGCCGCGAATGCGGAGGCCGCATCCGACATTTCGCGTTCAAGTCGGGCGAGCAGCATCAGTCGGTGCGGGTTCATGCGAGAATCGCGCAACGGCACGAAAACGATCGATCCGTCAGCCACTTCCGGTTCGATGCCGAGCTTGGTGCGAAGCACCACGCCGAGGTTGAGGCGCACCATCTCGGTCATCAGTCCGATCGAGTTGGTCCGCGACCGTCGCGAGATGTCGATCATGGAGCGCCCGATCGCATCGTCGATCGAAATGCCCAAAGCAAGGCTGTTGTCCGAGACGATGACCTGTTCGCCGGCAAGATCGAACAGCTTCACTTCCTTGCGGCCGGCAAGGCGGCTGTCCGGATGAGCGACGACGCCCAGCGACAGAGGCGTGCTCGCGATCTTGCGCACGTTGCGCGGCACGCGCACGTCGAAAGCAAGCGCCAGATCGCATTCGCCGTCGGCAACCGCATCGCAGGCCCGCTGCGACCCGGCGACATGCACATCAACCGAGATCTGCGGGTGGCGCTTCCAGAATTCCTTCAGCGCGTTCGGCACCAGCCCACGCGCCGCGCTCTCCACGATTGCCACGGACAACGAGCCGCGGTTGAGGCCACTGAGATCGTTGATCTCGGACGAGGCGCGCGCCAACTCGGTGATGCTCTGACGCGCGTGGTAGAGCAGAAGCTCGCCTGCGCTGGTCAGTTTCAGTCGCTGGCGCACGCGTTCGAAGAGCGGTGTGCCCAGTTCGTCCTCCAAGCCCTTGATGACGCGGCTGATAGAGGATGGCGCCACGTTGAGCGCCTGCGCGGTCTGGCGCACCGAGCCCAGCCGCGCGACCATTTGGAAATAATGGATGCGCGGTGAGACCAGGCCAAGCCGGAAGGGGTCCACTCAGACGGCCTCGAAGGCGGGGACGATCTCCATTTCCGGCACCAGCACGAGACCCTTGTCGGTGATGCGGATTTCGGGGATGACCGAGAGCGGGATGAGGTTGAAGCCCATATAGGGGATGGAGCAGCCGGCCGCCTGCCATTCCCGCTTGAGGACCTTCACCTCCTCCGCGACCTCAGTGACGCGCTTGTCGGACAGCAGACCGGCGATCGGCAGTTCGACCATGGCAGTCACTTTGCCGTCGACGACGACACAGACGCCGCCTTGCGTTTCCTCGATCGCCCGCAGCGCCACCCGCATGTCGGCCTCGTTGAGGCCGGCGATGATGATGTTGTGGCTGTCGTGGCCGACGGACGATGCGACGGCGCCGCGTCGCAGCGTGAAATTGCTGAGCAGCCCGTAGGCGACGTTGCCGTCCGACTTGCCATGTCGCTCGACCACGGTGACGAAGCACAGGCCGTGGCGGTCGAAATGGTTCTGCCAATCGTTGGCCGGATCGAGCGTGATCTTCTGGTGGCCGAGCGTGATCCCCGGCAGTTCGGTGCGGATGGTATGCGCCACCACCTTGCCGGTTGGCAGGTCCGGCGTCAGCTTGATCTGCTTCGGCAGCTTCACTGTGTGGTAGGCCGTGTCCGGATAGCGGTAGCGGGTCGAGAGGGCCTGATCGAGCAGCGGCGTGATCTTGCCGTCATCGACGACGAGTTCGCCGCCATACCACGTGCTGACGGGATCGAAGCCGTCGTCGAGCAGCACCAGGTCGGCACGGCGGCCACCACCGAGGCCTCCGATTTCGCCTTCCATTGCAAAGCGCGTCGCGCCATGCAGCGAGCCCATCGACCAGGCCTGCTCCGGCGTCATGCCGGCCTTCATCGCCTCGCGCGTCACCCAGTCCAGGCCGAAGAGCATCAGGTCGTCAGCATCGCGGTCGTCGGTGCAGACCGCGATGCGTTTGTGCGAGGCTCCGAGTTCCGTAATCGTCTTGATCGCTGCGGGCAGGCTGTGCCACGGTGTCGTCGGCGGGCCGCCACGCAGGAACAGCCAGATGCCGGCCTCGAGCATGTCGTCGGCGATCTCGCGGTCGATCGCCTCATGGGTATCGGTGACGCCGGAGGCCGCATAGGCCGACACGAATTCGCGCCCATAGACGTGTCCCGACACCGGGCGGCCGCGTCTCAGCGCCGCAGCGAGGATGGCATGGCTGCGTTCATCGCCCATAGCCACTGGCACGAAATCCATCTTCTCGCCGAGCGCCACGGCTTCCGGCCATTTGTCGAACAATGCGCCGATCTTCTCGGCTGTCAGGTCGCCACCGGCCGTTTCCAGCAACGGCGAAGTTGCCGGGACGGTGCTCGGAACCGTCAGGAAAATGGACAACGGCGCCAGGCGCGCGTCCTCCAGCATCGCCTCGATGCCAGCAACGTCCATGACGTTGCCGATCTCGTGGCTGTCGCAGAAGAGGGTCGTGGTGCCGTTGAGCAGCGCCGCCTCGGCATAGGCGCAGGCCGTCACCATCGAGGATTCGATGTGAATGTGCGGATCGACAAGGCCGGGCGCGACGATGCCGCCCCTGGCGTCATATGTCCGGGCGCTGCCGCCCTTGTAGGTGCCGGCCGGCTTCACGGCGGCGATCCGTCCTCCCGACAGCCAGATCTCGCGGCCTGGAAGAATGCGCTCCGAATAGGTCGACAACACGCGTGCGCCGGCAATGACCAGATCGGGATCGGCTCGCCCGGAAGCGACACCGGCCAGTCGCCGGGTCATGGACGAGAGCGGCTGGACGGACAAGCGCGTGAGAGAGGTCATTCTGTTGCTAGCCTCGTTCTCGAATGTTGGCGTCAATGGTAATCGGGGATGCCCGGCATGGTCATGAAGCCGGGAAGCGCGCGGAAGCGACGCGCCCAGCGGCGCAGCGCCGGATACTCGTCATGGTCGACGCCGAAATCGCGGCTCAGCGCAAACGCCGGAAAAAGCGCGATGTCGGCGATGGTCGGGCGGTCCGCAGCGAACCATTCTTTCTTCTCGAAACCCCGCGCGGTCATATGGTCGTCCATGGCGCGGAGCGCTTGCGCCGCACCGGCACGCAGCCCAGCCTCGTCGCCGGCGGCACCGAACATGGCATGGCGGCGCGCGGCGCCGGCAACGCCGAGATCGCCGGCAGCAAAGAAAAGCCACTGCATCACCTTGGCGAAATCCGCACCATCCGCCGGCAGCCATGCACCCGTTGAATCGTGGCTGCGCGCCAGATGGGCGATGATGGACTCGGCGCCGAACATCGTCATCTCGTCGTCGTGGAGAATGGGCAGGCTGCCCGCCGGGTTCATGGCCAGGAATGGCGGCGTCTTCTGCTCCGCCCCCGGAAATACATCGACTGCAACGGTCTGCCATTCCAGGCCGAGCATGGAAAGCGCCAGCCGCACCTTGTAGCAGTTTTCGTCCAGCTCGTAGTTGTAGAGCGTGATCCTCGCCATCATGCGGCCCACGTCGTCGAGGTCGCGCCGGTACGCCCGGTCTCGAGATGATGACGCAGCTCGCTCGTCCAAGCGAAGAAATGCTCCTGCCCCTTGCCGGCATACTTGGCCGCCGGTCCGTCAATCACGACGTGCAGGGCCGATCGTTTGCCGGTCAGCTCTTGCAGGCCAAGAAGCAGCGTCTCTTCGCCGACCTTCAGGCTGAACAGCGTCCCGCTCAGCGCCTTCAGATCAGCGAGCCCGGATCCGCCGGAGGAAGATGTGGGCGGCATGGCCTGCACGACATCGATCACCATCCCGGCGGAACAGTCGAGATACAGGCTGCGGACCGGCACCACCTCCTCTGGCAAGGCAGGCAGTTCAGGCAATGCTGCTGCCGGGTCCAGCGTCGTCCAGATCATGCCAGCCGCCTCGGCCGTGCTGTAGACCGACACGGTAATGGACGCCGGCACCCTGAGATCGGGGTGGGCCGGAATGTATCGGCACTGGCCGGCCGTGTCGTACTGCCAGCCGTGATAAAGGCAGGCGATATGGTCGCCGCGGACAAAACCGAAGCTCAGCTTCATGCCGCGATGCGGGCAGCGATCCTCCCACACATGCGCTGCGCCACTGTTGTCGCGCCACACCACCAGTTCGTTTCCGCCAAGGCGGATCCCGGCCGAACTGCCCGGCTCGATCGATCCCGACAGCGCCACTGGGTGCCATCCAGCCTGTATCGTCATCCTGCGTCTTCCTCTCTGGAATATCCCCGAATTTCGGCCCGTTCGCAGTCCATCACCAGACAGTCGATTGGTCCCAGGCTACATGCCATCTCGAAGGCATCGATGAGATCGGGCTGGCCCGAAACCTGGACGACAAAAAAATCGTCCGCGGCTTCGTGCACCAGCAGATCGAGATTGAGCCGAGCGGCACGCCTGTCGGCGAACTCGCTAAAGCTCGACGACACCAGTTGGCCGACGAAGCGCAGGCGCGTTGTTTGAGGCGGAGGCGCAAGGTTCTGCGCTTCCAGTAAGTGCTTCATGCCTATATTTCTCCCGGCCTGCACATTTTTTAAGCAATTTTAGAATGTGTCTAGTTAGGCATCATTTTTTGGCTTGTGCAAGCCCCGTTTCCCTGACATCTGTTGCGTATCAGGTGATTGGACACTTGGAAAAAGCCGCGATTATCGAACAACTCGGCAGCCGTCCGTCGCCCAAGAAAACCAGGTGCGGCTTGGGATTGCCGGTCCGGGCGGGTGAGCGTCGATGTCGTTGTCAAGTTTCATTCAGCTTATACCCAAGGTCGAGTTGCACTTGCACCTCGAGGGTGCCGTCTCCACAGAGACATTCGCCGAGCTGGCGGCGCTGAACGCGGTGTCGCTGCCGGACGGCAGACCGACATCGGAGCTCTACAGCTACGGCAACCTGCTGGATTTCCTGAAGATTTACGATCTGGTTTGCGCCTCGATCAGGACTGCGGACGATTTCTCTCGCATCACCTTCGAGGCACTGGAGCGCTGCGCGAAGGCCAGTGCGCGCTACGTCGAACTGTTCTTCAGCCCGCATGCGCATCTGGCTCATGGCGTGGCCTATTCGACTATGCTCGAAGGCATCCTCGACGGCTTTCACCGCGCAAAGGAGCGCTATGGGCTTATAGCAAAGCTGATACCGGCGCATGCGAAGCCGCTCGGCGCGGCCGGTGGGGAGCGCTTCCTGGACATGGTTCTGGCCGAGCGCCCGGCAGAGGTGATCGGCATCGGCTTCGATTACGACGAACGCCCGAACCCACCGCCGATGTTTGCGCGCATCGTCGAGCGAGCGCGGGCGGCCGGGCTCAATGTCACCAACCATGCGGGCGAGGACGGCCCGGCGGGCTACGTCCGCGATACCGTCGACGTCCTCGGCCTGAGACGGATCGACCACGGCTACCACGTGGTCGACGACCCAGCGCTGATGGAACAGTGCAGGGAAATGGGTATCGTCTTCACCTGCTGTCCGAGCACGACGCTGGCCACCACTGTCTGGCGCGACCTTTCCGCGCCCGACCACGCGATCCGCCGCATGATCGAGGCCGGGCTTACCGTGACGATCCACTCCGACGATCCGCCCATGTTCGCCACGACGCTCGACCGCGAATACGCGCTGATCGCGGAGAATTTCGCGCTCGGGCCGCCGGCACTGAAGCGGATCGCGCTGGCTGGCCTGTCCGCCGCATGGCTCGACGACGACATCAAGCAGGCATGGCTGGCCGACTGGTCGGCAGAAATCGACCGCCTCATGGAAACCGAACTGTCTCTCCCGAACTGAACACAACACGGAACAAAGGACCGACGCATGATCGACCTGCGCAATCTCTCCCGCCGAGGCTTCCTCAACATGGGCGCCGCAGCCGGCGCCTCGCTGCTCCTGCCGAAATCCGGCCTTATCACGCCCGCCCATGCACAGACGCCGCTCGCCGCCGTCGCCGAGGAAAACGCTGTCATCGCCTTCGGCCACACCGGTCCGGTGACCGATGAAGGCTGGACCTGGAGCCACGACCAGGGCATGAAGGCCGTGCAGGAAGCGTTCCCGAAGCTGAAGACGCTGTTCGTCGAAAGCATCCCCTATTCGGCCGACGCGACCCGCACCTTCCGCCAGTTCGTCTCGGAAGGTGCCAACATGGTGTTTGCCACCTCCAACTATGGCGACTTCCTCTACGACGTGGCCAAGCGTTCGCCGGACGTCGCCTTCTATGAATGCGATGGCCGCAACCCGCTCGAAAATCTCTCGACCTATTACCTCGCCCATTGGTACCCGACCTACGTCACCGGTGTCGCCGCGGGCCTGATGAGCAAGAGCGGCAAGCTCGGCTACGTCGCCTCCTTCCCTGTTCCGTCGGTCTTTTCCGGCACCAACGCCTTCCTGATGGGCGCCCGTTCGGTCAATCCCAACGCCACGGTGCAGACCATCGTCATCAACTCGTGGTTCGATCCGCAGGCTGCCACCCAGGCCGGCACCGCACTCATCGATAACGGCGCCGACCTTCTGTTCGGCATCATGGACGAAGCAGGCTATCTGCAGGTGGCCGAGCAGCGCGGCGCGAAGGCCGTCATGTGGAATACCGACATCCGCCGCTACGGGCCGAAGGCCTACGTCTCCTCGATCGCCATCGACTTCAAGAAATTCTATGTCGACCAGGTGCGCCTGCGCCTCGAAGGCAAGTGGACGCCCTCGCAGACCATCCTGCCGATGGGCGGCGGTATCGACCGCGATGCCTGGGGCGAGACGGTGCCCACCGAGGTCGCAAAGCAGGCCGATGCCGTGCGCGACAAGATTCTCGGCGGCTGGAGCCCGTTCGAGGGCGAGATCAAGGACACCAAGGGCAACGTCAAGGTGGCTGCCGGCCATCGCATGACCGAAGAGGAACTCTACAACTGGGATTGGTCGATCGAAGGCGTCAGCGGCCTCCAAGCGTGATCCCGAAAGATTGCAGAGTTTTCGGATAGACTATGCGGCAGAAGGCAAAGAGCTGAGCGGGATGAATGATTTTGTTCCAGTTCATCATGCTTCGAGCGAGCACCGCTACGGCGGCATGGAGGTGCCGTCCACCTCCCCGGGGCGTTACGAGCCTGGCTCCGGCGCGCCGCCGCTCGTGCTGCTCAAGGGCATCAGCAAATATTTCCCCGGCGTCGTTGCCAACCAGGATGTCGACCTGGACGTGATGCCGGGGGAGATCCACGCCTTGCTTGGCGAGAATGGCGCCGGCAAATCGACCTTGATGAACATCCTCACCGGCATCTATCAGCCGGATGCCGGTGAGATCGTCGTCGACGGCTATGCCAAACGTTTCGCATCTCCAGTCGATGCGATCTCCGCCGGTATTGGCATGGTCCACCAGCATTTCAAGCTGGTGACCGCCTTCACGGTTGCCGAGAATATTCATCTCGGCTGGTCCGAAACGCCCAAGCGTATTGGCTCGTCGGTGCTCGAGGCGCGGACTGCCGCACTGGCCGACAAGCTGAACCTCGCGGTACGGCCATCCGCGCGCGTCGCCGATCTTTCGACCGGCGAGCAGCAGCGCGTGGAAATCCTACGCGTGCTCGCGCGCAACGCTCGCGTTCTGATCCTCGACGAGCCGACTGCAGTGCTTACTCCGGCGGAAGCGCGCGAGCTCTTCAAGGCGCTCAAGCAGTTCGTGTCCCGGGGCAATGCGGTGGTCTTCATCAGCCACAAGCTCGACGAGGTCCTGGAGATATCCGACCGCATCACCGTGCTGCGCGGCGGCCGCAAGGTGGCCACCGAAAAGACTGCGGACTGCGGCGAGAAGATGCTGGCGCGCCTGATGGTTGGCCGTGAGATCGTGCTTAGCAATCTGCGTGCCAGGCAGCCAGGCGCGGCCGGCATCTCCGCCGAGCCGGTGCTCAGCCTCAAATCCGTCGTCGCGCGTGACGACGTGGGCGGCATCCTTCTCGACCAGGTTTCGCTCGACATCCATGCCGGCGAGATTCTCGGCATCGCCGGTGTGGCCGGCAACGGCCAGAAGGAGCTGACCCAGGTCGTCACCGGCTTACGGCCGATCCACTCCGGCCAGATACTGCTCGGCGGAAAGGACGTCACGACCGCCGGCGCGGTCGATTACGCGAAGTTCGGCGTCGGCCACATTCCCGAAGACCGGTTGCACAGCGGCCTGGCGCCGGCGCTTTCAATCACCGATAACGCCATAATCCGCGAATATGCGTCGCCGCCTGTTTCAAAGGGCTTTGCGTTCCGACCGCGCCTTGCGGCAGCTCTCGCGCGCACGATCGCCGAAGCGGCATCCGTTGCGGTGCCCGATTTCGGCATGCCCATGCGCAACCTTTCCGGCGGCAACCAGCAGCGCCTCGTCGCACGCCGCGAGATGCGCATCGCAAGCAAGGTTCTGATCGCCGCCTATCCGAGCCGCGGCCTCGATGTCGGAGCGATCAACACGATGATGCACTACCTCGTCGAATTGCGCGATGCCGGCGTCGGTGTGCTCTTCATTTCCGAGGAGCTGGAAGAGCTGTTCAACCTGTCGGATCGCATCGCCGTGATGTTCCATGGCAGGATCATGGGCGCGGTGGAGACTGCCTCCACCGACATCGAGGAAATCGGCCTGATGATGGGCGGGCAGATGCGGTCCAGTGCTGGCGCCCAGGCCGCTGCCGGGAAGCACTGACCTTGGCGATCAAGCTTCAGCGCGTTCCATCCGCGCAGCCCTCCGTTGCCTTTGCGGCACGTGCCCTGGCGATCGTGCTGGCGCTGGGGGTCGCCGGCCTGGTTCTGGCCGCTCGCGGCAATGCTCCCGTCGAACTCGCCTGGGAGGTGCTCAGCTCGACTTTTGGCTCGAGCTTCGGGCTGGAAGACGTCGGACTTCTGGTCACTCCCCTGATCCTGACCGGCCTGTCGGTCTGGGTAGCGCTGAGAATCGGCGCCTGGAACATCGGCGCGGAGGGCCAATTCTATGCCGGCGCCTTCAGCGCCACGGCGGTCGCGCTGTTCATTCCCGGCCCGACCTGGCTGATCCTGCCTGTTATGTTCACCGCTGGCGCGCTCGGCGGGCTGCTCTGGATACTGGTGCCGACGCTGGCGCGCGCCTACGCCGATGTCAGCGAACTCATCACCACCCTGCTTCTGAATTTCGTGGCGACGCTGATGGTTTATTACGTCGCCACCGGCCCATGGCTCGACCCGAGCGGCCATGCGCTCGCGACCACTGCACGTCTGCCGCATGACGTGCCTGAATTCTGGGGTATCGTGCACTACGGTTTCCCGCTGGCGATCCTGCTCACTTTTGTCATCGCAGGACTGCTCAACTACACGCGCTGGGGTTACGAGGTGCGGGTCGCTGGGTCGAACCCGAGCGCGGCGCTTTATGCGGGCATGCCGTTCCGGCGCCGCCTGATCGTCGTCCTGCTGATGTCGGGAGCGATCGCCGGCATCGCCGGTATGCTGGAAGTAGCTGGCACGGTGCATCGCCTGCAGGGCGGCATCTCCAACAATTTCGGCTATCTCGGCATCATGGTCGCGGTGCTGGCGCGCGGTTCCTCACTTGGCGTGCTCGCAGGCGCGGCTTTGATGGGCGTCATCCTGAATTCGGGCATCATCCTGCAGACGCAAGGCATCACCGTCTCGGCCGTGCTCGCCATCACCGGACTGATCCTGTTCTTCACGGCGATCGGCAACGAACTCGCTCACTACCGCATCACGCGGACCGAACCGGCCGCGAGCTGAGGAAACACCCATGGACATGATCGCCGGACTGATCCAGACCTCCATTCTCGCCGGCGGCGTGCTGGCGCTGGCGGCGCTGGGCGAGACGCTCTCCGAGCGCGCCGGCGTCGTCAATCTCGGCGTCGAAGCGCTTATGGCACTCGGTGCAATCACTGGCATCGCGGTCGTCGTCGCCACGCCGCACCCTATGCTCGGCTTCGTCCTTGCGCTTGCCGTCGGTTTCCTCGTTGGCTGCGTCTTCGCTCTTGGCACCGTCGTCGTCAAAGCGAACCAGGTGTTGTGCGGCCTGGCGCTGACGCTGATGGGCACCGGCATGGCCGCAACGATCGGTCGCGCCTATTCCGGCATGCCGGCGCCGGCGACCTTCGCGCCGATCGCTATTCCCTATCTTAGCGACATCCCGCTGCTCGGTCGCGCGATTTTCACGCAGAACATCCTTGTCTACCTGATCTACATCGTCCTGCCGGTTGCGCTGCACTACATCATGTTCCGCACGCGCCACGGGCTGAACATGCGCGCGGTGGGCGAAAACCCCGCGGCAGCCGACGCCGCCGGCATTTCGGTGCAAAGCATCCGCTTCTGGTATGTCGCCGCGGGCTCGGCGCTGGCGGCCGGCGCCGGCGCTTACCTCACGCTTGCCTTCGTTCCCTCTTGGTCGGAAGGCGTCGTGGCCGGCCGCGGCTGGATTGCCGTCTCTCTCGTCATCTTCGCAGGCTACCGGCCCCTCAACGCCGTGCTGGCCGCTCTGCTGTTCGGTCTCATCACCTCTCTCGGCTTCGTCGGCCAAGCACGCAACTGGCCGATCGCGGCGCCGATCCTGTCGATGCTGCCCTATCTCGGCACGATCGCCCTGATCATCGTGCCGGTGCTTGCCTGGCAGCGCATGCGCCGGGTAATGGCCGCGCCGGCTGCTCTCGGCGAACCCTATTTCCGCGACATGCGTTGAGACCATCATGCCCCGCCTGCTTGTCAAGAACATCGATCTGCTCGCCACCTTCGATGGTACGCGCCGCGAGATTTCCGACGGCGCCTTGTTGATCGACGACAACGTCATCGAAGCGGTCGGCACCACCGCGGAACTCAGTGCCTCCAGTGCCGACGAGGTGCTCGACCTATCGGGCCATGTCGTCATGCCGGGCATGGTGAACACGCATCATCATATGTACCAGAACCTCACCCGTGTGATGGCTCAGAACGACGAGCTGCTTGTCTGGCTGAAGACGCTCTATCCGATCTGGGCCGAGCTCGACGACGATGCGATAGGCGTCTCGGCGCGCGTAGCGATGGCCGAGCTCATCCATTCGGGCTGCACGACCAGCTCCGATCATCTCTACATCTTGCCCAACAACTGCACGCTCGACGCGACGATCGGTGCGGCCCGCAATATCGGTCTGCGTTTCCACGCTGCGCGTGGAGCCATGTCGCGCGGCGAAAGCCAGGGCGGCTTGCCGCCGGATCGCTGCGTCGAAAAGGAAGAGGATATCCTGAAGGATGCCGAACGGCTGATCGGCGGCTATCACGACGCGTCGCGGCATTCGATGAGCCGAATCATCCTGGCTCCTTGCTCGCCGTTCTCGGTGACTCCGGAGTTGATGCGCGATGCGGCATCGCTGGCGCGCAGCCACAAGGGCGTGAACCTGCATTCGCACCTTGCCGAAGAGCTTTTCGAGGAGAAGTACTGCCTCGAAATCTATGGCAAGCGGCCGGTCGAGTTCGCCGAATCCGTCGGCTGGCTCGGTGACGACGTCTGGTTCGCCCACTCGATTTTCATGACCAGCGACGAGATCGACCGCTTCGCCGAAACCGGCACCGGGGTCGCCCATTGCCCGTCGGCTAACATGCGCTGCGGCCAGGGCATCGCGAAGATCCGCGAGATGCTCGAAAAGGGCGTGAAGGTCGGCCTTGGCGTCGACGGCTCGGCCTCGAACGACACGTCGAACCTGTTCATGGAAGCGCGGCTGGCGCTGATGCTTCAGCGTGTCGCGCCGCACCACTACCTCTCCGAAAAGCCCGGCGGCCGCGGCGGTTTCGGCGGCACGCCGACGGCGCTGTCCGCGCGCGAGGCCCTCGAAATGGCGACGCGCGGCGGCGCTGCCCTGCTCGGTCGCAATGACATCGGCCATCTCGCGCCCGGCATGTGCGCCGACTTCATCGCGGTCAAACGCAGCCAAGTCGGCCTTTCCGGGACCGAGCGCGACCCGCTCGCCGCGCTGGTGCTTTGCGGACCCTTCAAGGTCGACTATTCCTACATCAACGGCCGGCAGATTATCGCGAGAGGCGACTTCGCCTCTTTCGATGTCGAGGCGGCGATGGCCGACCACCGGGCTGTGATGGACCGCATCTATCGGCAGTGAGATAGCACAGGAAGGACGCAACAATGACCATTAAGCGAGCTGCGGAGCAGGCGGCCCTCGATCAATGGTATTGCATTGACGCGCTGAACGAGATTCCGGTCGGCACGATGGCGAGCCGGCTTCTGGGCATCGATCTGTTGGTAGCCCGCGATACGGCAGGCGCGGTCAATGTGTCGCGTGCCGGCGACGGCAGCCAAGTCCCGGCCAAGGAACGCTACGGCTATCTATGGATCACGCTCGGCATGCCGGCCGGCGATGTGCTGTCGATCCCGGAGGCCTATGAGGACGATCGCCGGCCTGTCGTTTGCGGAGCGATCGCGGTAAAGGCGTCCGGCCTGCGCATCGTCGAGAATTTCCTCGACATGGCGCATTTCCCCTTCGTCCATACCGACATATTGGGCGCCGAGCCGCACACGGAAGTGCGGCATTACACAACCGAAATCCGCCGCGACGTGGATGAGGTGTGGGCGACCAACTGCGAATTCTTCCAGCCGCAGGCAGCACTCTCGGCGACCGGCGGCATCATGACCCAATACATGTACCGGGTCGCCAATCCTTTCGCGGTGATGCTCTACAAGACCTGCCCCAACGCGGCTACCCGGTGGGACGTGATCTGTCTGTTCGTGCAGCCCCTCGATCCGGACCGCTGCCGCGCGCACCCCGTCATGTTCCTGATCGACGACGTATCGACCACGACCGAACTTGTGCAGTTCCAGCAGCTCATCTTCCTGCAGGACCGCATCATCCTGGAGAACCAACGGCCACTTCTTTTGCCGCTCGAGCCGCGCGCGGAAATCCCGACGCGGGCCGACGGCTCGTCGATCGCCTATCGCCGCTGGCTGAAGGAGAAGGGCATCACCTACGGCACGACGGCGCAAGCCGCATGAGCGGCAGCCCTTCCGATATTGTCATCGGCACCGACGGACAGGCAATCGCGCTCTGGCGCTTCGCGACGGCAGTGCGTAGCTGTTCTTCGGCGGAGGACAGGTGAGCGACCTGAGCGGCAAGACGCTTCTGGCCAGCGGCTTTCACGCGCCAGAGCGCGGGCTCGTGGAAGAGTTGCTCCATGCCCTGATCGCAATCGATCAATCAGGCATCATCGTCTCGGTGCTGCATCCGCATGATGCCGGCTATGACGAGGCGCTGGAGGCCGCGCGCCGGACCGGTTCGCTGGCGACCTTGCCGGCGCAGAGTTATCTGCTGCCCGGCTTCGTCGATCTTCACGTGCACGCGCCGCAATATCCGCAGCTCGGCCGGGCGCTGGACGTGCCGCTCGAGGCCTGGCTCCACAAACACACGTTTCCCCTGGAGGCGCGCTACGCCGATCTCGCCTTCGCGCGGCGCAGCTACGGCCTGCTGGTCGACGACCTGATCGCTAACGGCACGACCACAGCGCTCTACTTCGCAACCATCCACCAGGACGCGACAAGGCTGCTCGTCGACATTTGCCTCGAACGCGGGCAACGTGCGCTGGTCGGCAAAGTGGCGATGGACAATCCCGACGAGTGCCCGGCCTATTATCGCGATACCTCGGCGGACGAGGCCATTGATGGCACGCGCGCTCTGATCGACTACGTGCATGGGCATCCAGACAATGCCACGGGACGGGTAAAGCCGGTCATTACGCCGCGCTTCATCCCCTCCTGTACCGACGCCGCCCTCGAAGGGCTCGGCACGCTTGCGCAGGAATGCGGCTGCCATGTGCAGACGCATTGCTCGGAGAGCGACTGGGCGCATGGCTACGTGCTGCAGCGCCACGGGATCAGCGACACGTCTAGCCTTGATCGCTTTGGCCTGCTGCGCGCCGGCAGCGTGCTCGCGCACGCCAATTTCATTACGCTTGCCGACATGGAGACGATCCGCGTGCGCAAGGCGGCCGTGGCGCACTGCGCCGTCTCCAACGCCTACTTCGCAGGCGCCGTGTTCCCATTGAGGGCGGCCCTCGAGAAGGGTGTCAAGGTCGGGCTCGGCACCGACATTTCCGGGGGACCGAGCGCCTCGATGTTCGATGCGATGCGCGCGACGGTCATGTCGTCGCGCATGCTGGAAACCGGCACCGACCCGGCGCTAGCGGCCGAGACGCGCGGCACGGCTGGAACGGCACGCGTCGACTTTCGCGAGTCCTTCCACCTGGCGACGGCAGGCGGTGGCGCGGCACTCGGCTTGCCTGTGGGGCGATTCTCTCCTGGCTACCATTTCGATGCGATCCTGGTCGACACCGCCGCGCCCAGAGGCACAATTCACCTGTGGGACGAACTCGACGACGGCGACGGCATCCTTCAGAAGATCGTCTACTCCGCTTCCAGGGCCAACATCGCGTCGGTCTGGGTCGGCGGGAGAGCTGTTCTCGCCTAAGCGGACGGGAGGCTGTGCCGAGAACCAGGAATCTTCCCGTGTTATTCCTTACGGTCGGGGCACGTCATGGATTTTGATCAGTATTCGCCGACGTCGATGACAGCCTGGGCAAAGGCTTGCGGGGCTTCTTGAGGCAAGTTGTGGCCGATACCGCCGGTGATGATCCGGTGCGTGTATCTGCCCGAGAATTTCTTGGCGTAGGAACTGCTGTCGGGATGGGGTGCGCCATTGGCATCACCCTCAAGGGTAATGGTCGGCACTGTGATCACGGGAGCTTCGGCCAGCCGGTTTTCCAGAACGTCATATTCCGGCTCGCCCTGTGCCAGGCCGAGCCTCCAGCGGTAATTGTGAATGACGATGCTGACGTGATCCGGGTTGTCCAGTGCTGCGGCGCTGCGCTGGAAGATGTCATCGTCGAAATTCCACTGCGGCGAAGCGAGTTGCCAGATGAGTTTGGCGAAATCGCGCGTGTATTTCTCGTAGCCGGCGCGGCCGCGATCCGTGGCGAAGTAATACTGATACCACCATTGAAGCTCCGCCTCCGGTGCCAGCGGCACCATGCCGACGCGCTGATTTCCGATGAGATAGCCGCTCACCGAGACGATCGCCTTGCAACGCTCAGGCCAGAGCGCGGCAACGACATTGGCCGTTCGGGCGCCCCAGTCGCAGCCGGCGATCGTGGCCTTTTCGATCCCCAGCGCATCCATCAGGGCGATCGTATCCGCGGCGAGCGCCGACTGCTGGCCATTGCGCATCGTCTCGTCCGACAAGAATCGTGTGGTGCCGTAGCCGCGCAGGTAGGGCACAATCATGCGGTACCCCTTTGCGGCAAGCAGAGGAGCGGCGTCGGTGTAGGTGTGAATGTCATAGGGCCAGCCATGAAGCAGGATCACTGGAGCACCTTCGGCAGGCCCCAGCTCCGCATATCCGACGCTCAGTTTTCCGGCATTGACCTGTCTGAGCGAGCCGAATGATTCCGGCCTGGCTTGCGTCGCGGACGCCCTCGCCTCGACCATCCAAGTGGCTGCCGGCGCGCTCAAGCCGAGTTCGGTGGCGGCGAACGTCATTGCTGTCGCACCGACAATGCGCCGGCGGCGATGATCGACCGTGTCGGGAGCCTTACTCGCATTCATGATGAAGCCTCTATGATGACCAACAAGCGGGAACAACTAGACCGGCCGCCGCATCGGCCAACAAGAAACATTGCGCTTATTTCGACGGTGACTGCGGCGAATCCAGGATTGTAACCCTCGGCCAGGAGGCAGTGGGGCGAGCTCTGACTGAATGTCGGTAAGGTCCAGCGTTTCCTCGATTTCCCTCCGGAGAAATTCGAGACGTAGGCCATCCCCGCGGTTGGAAGCGGCTGGATGTAGCATCCGCAGGAACGGCAGCATGAGAATGACTCCTGATCTTCTGTTGGGGCGAGAGGATATGTTGCATCTGATCTTATGCTCGAAGTCGCCCTCAGCTTCAGACGAGGCCCTCACGATCCATTGCGATGCGCACGGCCGGCCGGGCAGCCATTCGGGCGCGAAGGGCTTGCAAGGGCGCGGGAACAGGGACGTGGAAGCGCGCCGCCCAAAGCAGCATCACGAAAAGATAAAAATCCGCGACGCTGGGTTTGTCGCCGAACAGATAGTCGGTCTCGAGCCCGTCAGCGAAGAACTCGAGTTGGCTCGTAATCGTCGCGCTCGCCTTGGCCTTTTCGGCATCGCTGCTTTGGTGCCACATCGGCTTGAAGCTTCGGTGTATTTCAGTTGAGACGTAGGTCAGCGCTTCGAGAAGGCGGGTACGGCCCAACGGCCCCGCCACTCCCAGTGGCGGGTATTGCGACGCAATCCAGTCGAGGACGGCGATATTTTCCGTCAGCGTTTCGCCGCTATCCAGCACGAGGGCTGGAACGTAGCCCTTGCGCGTGACGGTAGTGAAATCATCCCCGGAGCCTGTTCGTTTGGTCTTGAGGTTGACACTTTCGCGCTCGAAGGAAACACCGGCCTCTTCCAGAGCGATGTGGTCCGCCAGGCTGCAGGCGAGAGGGCTGTAGTAGAGTTTCACCGCTTTTCCCTTTTCTAAACCCGATTGAATCCCGCAACTGGTCGTCGCCGAGCGGAAAACCTGCCCCGCGCCACGCGAGACGACCGCTCCAGAAACTCGCATTTGGCGGAGACGACGACTACGACACCGACAGCTAGACGTGCCTATGCCGAGGTATGGTCGGGCTGAAGTTCGGGATCGCCGTGCGCAATGCCGGGGCGTATGCCAGCTCAGTGGGCAACGGTTACCTGGAGGAATCCAGAACCTTCCATGATGGCATCGCCAGGCCAGCCAGTCCTTCGCTCAGGAAATCCTAAACGAAAGTATTGGACGCACGTGCCGTTGGCACGATGGCTCACATCCGGCCACGGCCGGCATATTCCGCGCGGCATGAGCAGACTGGAAAGGCGAAAGCCGTGGTCTGCTTTTGCTCGATTGCCACCAACGCGATGACGCAGCTTCCGACAATAGGAGTCGCCATCATGGCCGACCTTTCCGAAACCTCCACAGCCGAGCACACATTGCGCGTCGAAGCGCCCGCCGCGATCGAGGTCGACGTCTCCTCGCTGACGCCGGGAACGTCGCTGATCGTCGACTGGCACGGCAAGCCGGTGGTCGTGCGCAACCGCACCGAAAAAGAGAGGAAGGACGGCCAGGCAGTCAGTCTCGCCGAGCTCAAGGATCCAATTGCCCGCAACGCCAATCTGCCGGCCGATGCGCCGGCAACCGACGCCAATCGAACTATGCCGGGCAAGGAAGCCTGGGTGGTGATGATCCAGGTCTGCACCCATCTCGGCTGCATCCCGCATGGTCAGGAAGGCGATTTCGACGGCTGGTTCTGCCCCTGCCATGGTTCGCAATACGACACCGCCGGCCGCGTCCGGAAGGGGCCGGCACCCGAGAACATGGCGGTACCGGTGTTCCAATTCGTTTCCGACACCAAGATCCGTATCGGCTGAGGCAAGGGCATTTCGATGAGCGGCGACAAACACTCGACCTATACGCCCAAAACCAGAATCGAACGTTGGTTCGACGCCCGCCTGCCGCTGCCGCGGCTGGTCTATGACAGCTTCATCGTCTATCCCGTCCCGCGCAACCTGAACTACGCCTATACGTTCGGCGGCATTCTCACGATCATGCTGGTTTCACAGATCCTGACCGGCATCGTGCTGGCGATGCATTACGCTCCTGATACGGGGCTGGCCTTCAACTCGGTCGAGCAGATCATGCGCGACGTGAATTCGGGCTGGCTGCTGCGCTATCTCCATTCCAACGGCGCGTCGTTCTTCTTCATTGCCGTCTACATCCACATCTGCCGCGGACTCTACTATGGTTCGTACAAGGCGCCGCGGGAGCTGCTGTGGGTGCTCGGTTGCACCAATCTCCTGCTGATGATGGCGACGGCCTTCATGGGTTACGTGCTGCCTTGGGGGCAGATGTCGTTCTGGGGCGCTACTGTCATCACCAGCTTCTTCACCGCAGTCCCACTGATCGGCGACTGGCTCCAGCAGCTTTTGCTCGGCGGCTTCGCGGTCGATAATCCGACGCTGAACCGCTTCTTTGCGCTGCATTACCTGCTGCCATTTGTGCTTGCGGGTGTGGTGACCTTGCACATATGGGCGCTTCACGTCGTCGGCCAGAACAATCCGACCGGCATCGAGGTCAAATCGAAAACTGATGTCGTGGACTTCACGCCCTATGCAACCGTCAAAGATGCCTTCGGCATCCTCGTGTTCCTGTTCTTCTTCGCCTATTTCGTTTTCTACGTGCCGAACTACCTCGGCCATCCCGACAATAGCAGCATCGCCAATCCGCTGAAGACGCCGGCCCACATCGTCCCGGAATGGTACTTCCTGCCGTTTTACGCGATCCTGCGGGCCATCACCTTCAATATCGGGCCTATCGATTCCAAGCTCGGCGGCGTGCTCGCGATGTTCGGCTCGATCGCCGTGCTGTTCCTGGTGCCGTGGCTCGACACCTCGAAGGTGCGCTCGGCGGTCTATCGGCCCTGGTACAGGGTGCTCTTCTGGCTGTTCGTTGCCAATGCCCTCTTTCTCGGCTGGCTCGGCTCCCGGCCGGCGGAAGGCGCATACGTCGTCATGTCCCAACTAGCGACGCTTTACTATTTTGCGTTCTTCATCATCGCGATGCCGGTGCTCGGGCTGATCGAAAAGCCGCGACGGCTGCCGAATTCGATCACCGAAGCAGTTCTCGAAAAAGACAAGGCCAGCGGCAGAGGCCCGATCGCCGGGCCGGAGACCAAACGTTGAACTGCCATGGCGGTGATCGTTCATGAACTGGTGGAACTCTCCTCTGGTCTACATCGTGTTGCTCGGCCTCGCCGGGATCGTCGTTTGGACCCTCATCCCCAGCCGCTTCGCCAATGCGAAGCTGGTCGTCCAACTCGGCTTTTTCCTCGCGATGTCGGCCATGGTTCTCCACCTGCGCGTCGTGCCATACGAGGCCGCAGGAGACAACGAGACAACCGGAGGAGCGATCCTCATCGGCTCGGTGAAGCTGCTCTGGTGGGTTCACCTTGCCTGGGCGCTGATCGGATTTGTCCGTATCTATCTCGTCTTCGAGCGACAGCCGCGCGAGGCACGTCTCCTGCAGGACGTCGTGGTCGGTGTCGTCTACGCTGGAATGTTCCTGTCGATCCTGGCGTTTGTCTTTGCAGTGCCGGTCGGAACGCTCATTGCCACGTCGGGCGTCTTTGCCGTCATCCTGGGACTGGCGCTCCAGAATACGCTTGGTGACGTATTTTCGGCGATCGCGCTAAACCTCGGCCGCCCTTACGTGCTTGGAAACTGGATCATTCTGGGCGACGGAACCGAAGGCCGCGTTGTCGAGACCAATTGGCGGTCGACCCAACTTTTGACCCCGACACACAATGTCGTGGCGCTGCCAAACAGCCTTCTCGCCAAGATCGGGGTAACAAATCTAAGCGGTCCGGACGAGAGCCATGGACTTGCCGTAACCGTCAAGGTGGCGCCAACGAAGACGCCGGCGATCATCGTAGACCTCATGCGCACTGTCTTGCTGAGCTGCAATTCAATCCTCCAGGAGCCTTCGCCTTCGGTCACCATCAGAAGCCTGGATGCCGCAGCTATCGAGATCGAGTTGTTTTTTCGCGTCGCAAGTATCGACCAGCGAAGTGCCGCTCGGAACGAAATCTTCGATCTCATTTATCGCCATTCAAAGTCGACCGGCATGCTGCTGGCGGAGCCATTTTCGGGCTCGATTGCCATGACCAACCGGCCGGGCCACGAGACGGCGGCCTCCCAAGGCTTCACCCCGATCGAACTCATCAATTCCATACCGGTATTCTCGGCGCTAACGGATACCGAGCAGGAGTCGCTCGCCAAAGCGGCCTCGGTTCGCACCTACCATAAGGGCGAAATCATCGCACGACAGGGAGAGATGCTGCCGTCGCTCATGATCGTACGGAGGGGAGTCATCGTCCGGCAAATTGGCCAGGGCGATGATCAACTGCAGGAGATCGGCCGGCTTGCACCCGGCGATTTCTTCGGCGAGACCGGTTTGCTCGCCGGCATTGGCGAGATGTCAAGTTTGCGGGCAATGACCCCCATCACGGTTTACGAGATAGACCAGGAAAGCTTTGCGCCGCTGCTGCACGACAGGCCCGAAATGGCCGAAGATCTTGCCGCGATCCTGTCGATGAAGGTGTCGGCTCTTAATGAAAGCGGCATCGCCGGACAGCACCACGCGGGCTCCAAATTCGCGCTCCTCAAAGCCATTCAGACAGTCTTTCGCGCCGCTCCGTTCAAGCGCGTTCGAGCACCTGGCTGATAAGGCATGCAGAAGGACAGAGATCCATGACCCATCCGCCAAAGCGATATCACAGGCATCGATACACTCATCCAGCCGGCTATCCGTGATTTTGCGGACGGACTGAAGATAAGGCGCGTATTGCCGTCCTCGAATCGCCTGATGATCGGGCCCTTCATCCTGTTCGACCATTTCGGCCCCGCTATGTTCGACGCAGGTCACGGTTTCGATATGGGACCGCATCCGCATATCGGCGTTGCGGCCGCGAGATCGTCCATTGCGACAATTTGGGTAAAGTGCAGACCATCCGTCCTGGCGAGGTCAACTGGATGACGGCCGGGTCGGGCATCGTCCATTCCGAGCGCACGCCACCGGACGTTCTCCGACATGGTCTATGCCGAAATTGTGCTCACGAGCGGCGCGCGCTACCAGGTGAAACCCGAACACCGTGAGCGTGCGATCTACATCGTCGCCGGTGAGGTTGGAATTGTCGGCCAGTTCGGTACGTTTCATGAGGCCGAATTAGTAGCTCTGGCGCCCGGCGCTGAGATTGTGCTCCAGGCGCCTGCCTTCCATGCGGCGAGACTGATGCTGATAGGAGGTGAGCCCCTGGCCGAGCCACGTCATATCTTTTGGAACTTCGTCTCCTCTTCAGCCGAACGGATCGAGCAGGCAAAGGCGGATTGGCGCGAACGCCGCTTCCCCGGCGTGCCGGGAGAGCACGAGCTCATGCCTCTGCCAGATGGCAGCGTGTGAGGGATAAGGCAGCGGATGGTGACCTCAGCGCCGCGACAGCTTTACGCCGGGTGGCGCAGGCAGACCACTACGATATCAAGTAGAGATCGTTCATCGTTTCCTCATCGAGCAAACCGTCGAACCAGACGTCGAAGATTGTCTCGAGCAGGAACTCGTCGTTGCTTGCTTCGGAAAACAGCGTGAGGGACGCGTGCAACTTCTTCGCATCAACGTCACCGAAGACAGCGCGAGCGCTTAGGCCGGAGAGCCGTTGCAGGGTGCCAACGCATTCCCGATAACGGCCTCCGAGGATCGGAAACGAGAGATAGGCGCTGGCTTCGTCGAGCGATGTGATTGCATATGGCTCAGGCGCTGTACCACTTCGCCTTGTGGCCAACCTTGGGAAGATGAACTCCATGTAGGGAGTGCACATCATCCCTCGACGTAGAATGGCCAGCGCGTCGTCGTAGACCGGATCCTGTGCGCTGACGAATCTCTGCAAATCATACTCGTCAGGCATTTGGATAGATCCTTGGGAAACCCTCAACATTCGTGCCCATGACTAGCCGCCGACGACATCTGCATAGTCCGGGTGCTTGGCGAAAAAGCGGCTCATGAGGGGACATTTCAAGATCGCTTTACGGCCGGTCTTGCGGAGCAGTTCGAAGGTTCCTTGGGCCAATTGCGACGCGATCCCTTGTCCGGAAAATTCCGACGGGACTTCGGTGTGTATCAGCGCAACCTTCCCGCCCTCGAGCCGATAATAGGCCGCCGCAAACATATCGCCGGCGATCGGCAGCTCGAAACGGTGCTGTTGGACGTTTTCGACGACTTGTGCATCCATCTTTATCTCTCGATTGTATGTCACGTTTGTCACCGGAGGCAGATTGGCGGGCCGCTATCGCATCGCAGGCAACCGCAGAGTGACGGTCGTGCCTGCCCCAAGTGTGCTCTGAATATCGATGCTTCCGCCTGATTGCTCGGCAAAGTGCTTCACCATCGGCAAACCGACGCCGCCGAGGCCTTCGCTTTTGGTGGTGAAGAACGGATCGAAGGCGCAGACCATCGTCTCGCTGGTCATCCCGATACCGTTGTCCGCGACGCGGATGTCTACCTGACCGGCGGCAGAGTTCTCAGAGGCCAAGCCGGCATCGATCGAGATGAAACCGCCGTCAGGCATTGCATCGCGCGCGTTGAACAGAAGATTCAGAACCGCATTTTGCAATCCAAAGCGATCGCATCTCACCAAAGGCAGGTCGGATCCAACCCGAAGCTCAAGACCGAAATTGGCATCCAAGGCGCTCCGTACGAGGGTTTCGATCTCAGCCAGGCAAGCACCTACGTTTGTGTATTCGATTTCCGCGTGGCTCTCTCGGGCCAGGCTGATGGTTTGCCGGACAAGGCCACCAGCCCGCTCCAAAGCCGTTTTGGCGCCGGCTATTACAGGCCCGAGCGCCGGAGCCGCTTGGATGCTCGGATCGCGGGCCAGGTGGTTCAACGCCGACGAGGCGACCTGAATGAGATTGCCCAGGTCATGGACGATGCCGGCCGTCGACATTTGCACGGACATACCACTTCCAGGGCCATCGGGCGGGCCGTCGAAGACATCTTCTTTTATGTCCGGACGAAACATTTCGTTCCCCGCTGGCTAAGTCGGCACCTATTGGCTTCAACACGCTATAATTTATGGCTTTTATTTTCCATTATATCTAAGCAGTCGCCGATACATACTTCCGTATATTCAATCGCGAGACGATGCTCTATTGATAGCCGATCCCGCTGATGTAGTTGGCAAGCAGCCGTTCCTGCAGTTCCTCTTGTTTGAAGAGCGCCTTCATCGCATCACGGATATCGAGGACGCCTAGCGGTTTCGAGTCGGCCCCGAGCACCGGCACATTCTGAAGGCCTTGCGCGGCCATGGTCTGCCAGACTGAATGAAGGTCGTCATCGGGACCACAGGACACGATGGACCTGCTCATCAAAGCCGCAATCGGCGCTTCTGTTGGCCCTGAATTCGCCAGATGGCGGACAAGGTCGGACTTGCTCAGCACGCCTGCCGCCTCCCCACTGCCGTGGCACACCACGACCAGGCCTATTGCGGGCCTGGAAAGTGAGAGTGCCGCACTGCGGAGTGGAGCGTCGACATCGACCACCATGAGACGGGCCGATATTACTGGATGCAGACTGTCAATTCGCATGACGCCCTCCTGAGAGCGCCTCGCGGCCGCGGCCGCGGGGCTGGGATCGGTTCCAGTGTTGGTCGCCGAGCTCGGCGCCTTCGTCCGGTCGGTCAGAATGGCGCGCAAACAAGCGCCATTCTGACCCATTCCAAAGATTAGCTCAGTGCTGCTTTGCTCAGGCCAAACTTCGCATCGCCCGAGCCCGGGACGGGTTTGAAGCCGATGTTCAGACGGTTCCAAGAGTTGACCGCCATGACAACGAAGGTCAGATCGGAGATTTCCTTCTCGGAAAGCTGCGACCTGACCCGATCGTAGATCTCGTCGGGGACACCCTGCTCGGGCAGCTTGGTCAAGACTTCCGTCCATGCCAAGGCTGCGCGCTCGCGAGGAACGAACAAGGTCGAATCCCGCCAGGCTGCCAGGTGGTAAAGGCGCAGTTCGCGCTCGCCATGGATCTTCGCCTGTTTGACGTGCATATCGAGGCAGAAGGTGCACCCGTTCAGCTGCGCGGCTCGGACTGCAACAAGGTCGCGGATTGGCTCTTCGATCGACCCCTCTCGCGTCGCACCAAGAAATTCAATAAATTTCTTCAGAAGTTCCGGCGACTGCTCGGCATAACTCGCGCGTTGGGCGACGGCTTTTCCTTTCGGAGCGACCGGTGGCGCTGCAATATTCATTACTTATCTCCTTGAGGTGTTTGCAATCCATTGCAGCGTAAGGATGACCGGTGAGACGAACTGTTGCTATCGTGCCGATGATATGTATTGCCACTCGATTAGGTTGGGGCGCCTAAACCGAAGTATAGGAGGTGGAAATTGGCACCTGACCGCTGCCCCCGGCAATTCGCTTTGGCGCAGGCATGCGACGGGCGCACAGCGTTTGGGTCACTTGAAGGGCGAGGCTGAACCGACCGGTGTCGATAGAACCTGGATCGAAACTGCGTTCACTCTTCGAAGGGAGCGTTCATCACAAGATCAACTGCCGAAGTCGCCTTGTAGCCTGAAACAAAGCGCTCGCCGAAGTCCCGGGCAAAGTTGTCGTAGGTGGTTTCCGGCCTGACCTCGGCGATATGGCAAAAGCATCGCGTCATCCGTCGCTTCATTTGGAGGCGTGGAAACTCACCGATGATCTTTGCAATCTCGGCTGACGAAACGAGGCTGTATTGCAAGCCGACGACATCGAGACAGATGCCGGCTGTGCACAGCGCCACCTCAGCCTCCTTGTAGAGGCCGATTGACGGCGTCGAGTTGAGGGCGACGCTGTCCCAGATCAATTGGGCGCGCCGCTCGTCGAAGCCGCCTTCCCGAACGAAGGCGCGGGCGAGATCGGCGCCTTCCACTTCGAAACGGCGCGGCCCGGCGAAGTCCTCATTGAGCGTGACGTCATGCAACAGGGTTGCAACCGCAACAACCTCCGCGTCGTGCTGGATATTCTGAATCTGTCCGATCCGGGCCGCGAAAAGCCAGGATCGGACCACGTGGTTGAACAGGTAGGGTTCACATCGAGCGCGGGCATGTTCGATCGCTCGGCCAACAAGCGGAGTATCGGGGACCAAAATCCCCGCAAGTGTGCGGATGGCGATCGAATTCATGTCACTGACCGTCCCTTCGCGTACGCCCCGATGGTCCCGGGGCTACGATTTCATTTAGCGTTCGTCGTCAGTTCCGTCTCGCTGGTGTCGACGACGAAAATAGCAAGCAGACGAGCGCCTTCCGTCTTGCTGGCGTTTTCGCTGACGGCATGACGGTCGCCAGGGAATTCCGAGAAACTCTCGCCGGCGCCATAAGTCTTCACCGGCCCGTCGTTGACCTGGCTTCGGATCGCCCCCTCCAGGACCGTGGCATAGATGAACGCGGATTTGGGATGGGTATGAGCCGGCGACGTACCCCCAGGCGCGTACTCGACGAGCACGGCTTTCATGCTCTTGCCGGGCACGTTTGGCAGAGCCTGGTCGTAGACAAGCTTCACGCTGGCGGCGTCATTGGCCATTGCTGCGGTGACGGAAGCGGAGGTGAGCGCGGCGCAGAGAAGTGTTTTGATCATGTCTGGTCTCCTTGTTGTGCGAATGGCGGGCCTATCCGATGACTACTTACTTCGGTGGTGTGTATCGGCTGAGCCAATCATCGAAACGCACGGCGCCGATGCGCGCGTTCTCGCCGGGCACCAGCGTTCGATCGTCGATTGCCACTTGGCCGTAGTAGAGCGCGCCGGGATCCGGGACGACTTTGCGCGGGTCGTTGGTGGCCTTCAGGAAGCGCTCGACAAGTTCGCTCATGCGAACACGCTCCGGGCCGGCAATTTCGATCATGCCATTCAACGGCGCGGCAAGCGCGACGTCCGCCATCGCATCGGCAACATTATCAGCCGCCATGGGTTGGAAGTAGGCCGGCGACATATGAATGGTATCCCCGACGGCGCCCGTGTTTGCGATGGCGGCGGTGAATTCGAAGAATTGAGTGGCGTGAACGATGGTGTAAGGAATTCCGGACTCCCTGATCAGCTTTTCCTGAAGCAACTTGCCGCGGAAATAGCCCATGCCCTGCAGCCGGTCGGTACCGACGACCGACAGCGCCACGTGATGACGGACGCCGGCGGCCGTTTCGG
Organism: Mesorhizobium sp. M1307; assembly: GCF_040318155.1. NCBI lineage: Bacteria > Pseudomonadati > Pseudomonadota > Alphaproteobacteria > Hyphomicrobiales > Phyllobacteriaceae > Mesorhizobium > Mesorhizobium sp. M1307. The sequence continues at coordinate 86,677 of NZ_JAMYLR010000010.1, forward strand.
CAGCAAAAAGATTACGCCCGGATGCCTCGAAGAACTCCAGGGCAGCCTTTTCCTCGAACGACGGCGAGTTCGCGAGGTCGACGACGACCTGCGCACCGGCAAGCGCGGCCGCCAGACCCTCTCCCGTAACGGTGTTGACGCCCGAATTCGGCGACGCCGCAAGCACGTCGTGTCCTTTGTTTCGCAGTCTCTCCACGGTCTTTGAACCGATCAGCCCGGTTCCGCCGATGACGACGATCTTCATGTCTAGTCTCCTGGTGTTGCGTGTCTATTTTCGTTGCTAGATCGGATGCTGGGCGTTTCCGGCCTGCTACTGACTGACCGATGCAGCAGCATCCTCGATGAGTGACGTGACCTCGTCGGGATGCGAAACCATGAGCGCATGGGACGCACCCTCGATGACGACGGTCTTTACCGCGTGCGCACGCTTGGCCATGAAGCTCATGACGGCTGCCGGGATGTTGCGGTCATCCGAGCCGTAGATCATGTAGGACGGCAGCGTCTTCCATGAGGCGACGCCCGAGGCTTCAGCCAGAGCCGCCTGCGCAACAGGGCGTTGAGTGGCAGCCATCAGCAAAGTCTGCTCTTGCGGAACGTCGGCGGCGAACTGGGCGCGGAACTTGGCCGGCTCGATGAAGAGGTCTTGTCCGCCGTCCGGCAACGCGACGGGAGCAAGCGCGCCCCCCAAGGTGCTGCCGGGAAACATGCTGGACAACGTAAGGCTCGATTCGCCGGTATCCGGCGCGAAACCCGCCACGTAGACCAATGCCTTCACATTGGGATTGCCATTGGCGGCCTCGGTGATGACAGGCCCGCCGTAGGAATGCCCCACCAGCACGACCGGCCCGGAAACCGACCGGATGATGGCTGAGACTGCTTTCGCATCGCTGGCAACGCCGCGGAGCGGATTAGCCGCGGCTATCGCTACATAACCGTCTTTGCTGAGCTTGGTGATGACTGCATCCCAGCTCGACGATTCCGCGAAGGCGCCGTGCACCAGTACGATCGTCGGCTTGGGCTGAGAATTCGCGGCATGCGCCATCCCGCCGCCCGACGCGGCAAGCGCTGCGGTGAGGGCCAGGACTCGAGTTATGTTTCGCATTTGCTTTCTCCCGTGTGGCCTGTGGTGACCAATGCTCAGGAGCATGCGCCGACGCGGCCCGCCAACCTATTGTGCGGAAGGGTCTGTCATACAATGCCAAGGTGCAGGGTAGGTCACCAAGGAGATCAGGTGCCCTGCAGCATGATTGAGGTATCTATGCGGGGTGTGCATTGTCGGCGGTCGCCGGAACAGACACTGAGGGCGCGCCGCAAAGCCTCCTCTCGTCAACGACATAGTCCCTGGCCTTCGGCCTGAATCGCCCAATGCCTTCGTATGGATCAAACAGCCGGACCGTCTGATCGTGTCGCTGCGTCACGACATTTATATTTGTATGGGTGAATATCATCCAAGCCATCAATGGAGTTACTGAAATGAAAATGACAGTCCTTGCTGTCGCCGTGCTTGTTATTACAGCAGGAAGCGCCACTGCCGGAAGCGACCACTATGGATCAAACGGATCCCAGCAGCCTGCGACTGCGTCTTACAACATATATACATCCTCGATCAAAAAATGAACAATGATATCGGGGTGCCGAAAACCGTACGCAAGCCGACTGTTCCCAACGATGAATATGGCCAGGGCATCTGGGGTCACTGATCCCGACCTACAGAAAAATTTGAAGGACCGGGGCGTGACCTCGGTCCATCCGCCGTATCGGCGAGCCGGCTTCTCTCTTGCGCGTCGATCCCTGCAATGCGACTTGCCATTTACGTGGCTCAATTTGCACCACGTCGACAAAACGTCTCGCCTCCGACCTATTTGGCGGGATTCGTGCGGCAGCTTCCCGGAAAATCGTCGTGAGGAAGACCGATTGTTCCGGCGTTATTCGCCAGTCTATTGGCGCGACATCGCAGTCGTGGCTCAGAGCACTGCCATCCCGCCGTCGACCCGCAGATTGATGCCCGTGACGAAACTGCTCGCGTCCGAGGCAAGGAACAGGGCGGCTTTTGCCAGCTCTTCCGGCTGCCCCATCCGGCCCAAGGGTATTGCCTCCGCCATCGCCTTTTCAAACAGCCCGCGCTGCTCAAACGGTACGCCTAGCTTATCGAGAATAGCCGTATCCACCGGACCTGGGCTGAGCACGTTGACCCGGATGCCGCGAGACTTCAGTTCGATCGCCCAACCGCGCGCAAAGGCATTTATGGCCGCCTTCGAGCCCGCGTAAACAGCATGACCGTCCAGAACCTTCTCGCTGGCCAGCGAACCTGTGAGGATGATTGCGCCGCCATTCCGCATGACCGGAATCAGCTTCTGGACGCCGAAGAAGACGCCTCGCGTATTGACGGCAAATTGCGCATCATATTCTGCCTCGGAGACGTCGGCCGAGTGCGTGATGGTGTTTATGCCGGCGTTCGCCATATAGATGTCGAGCGCCCCGAACCTCTGGCGGATCTGCTGCGCTACCTCGTCATGGTGCGACACGTCGGCCACATTTCCCTGAATGCCCAGCGCGCCTGCCCCGATCTGTGCGACCGCTTCCTCAACCGCCTGCCGCCGGCGGCCGGTAATGACGACTTGCGCGCCCTCGGCCGCAAAGATTTTTGCAGCCGATAGTCCGATCCCGCTGTTTCCGCCGGTGACCACCGCGATCTTGCCCGAGAGTGCGCCCATTTCGTTCCTGCCTTCGAAAAATAGTGCCGGTGCTGCTGCGATAGTCGCAACTGCTGGCCAAGAAAATTTCACGCCGAATTGAGACCGCCAAAATGAGCGGCAATCGCAAACGGCTACCGATTGATAAACTCCCGGTGCTTAGCCAGTTTGACGTCTTGGAGAGCGCTTTGGCCTTCAAGGCAGAACAAGCGCGCGGCGGCGACCCCCGACAGCGCGACGTAGTGTCGAACGCCGGCGATCGCCTCCGCGCTGCACAGGCGCAGTTGCCCGAGTGGCAGCCGTGGCGCAGCATATGTTTCGCGCCTCTGGCAGCGCTCCAGCTCGATGGCGCAGTGGTTCGGTTCCACAATCCGGGACATGAGCCGACAGAACCAGCATTCAGGCCACCGCCCGGCTATGCGAGCGCACAAGGTTTGACCTGGCGCGCCACCCGAAATGCGGTTCAGGGCGCGCGAAATATTGCCAAAGGTAGTCATCGGCGGCTCCAAGGAATTGCGGAGAACATGCGGTCGTGACTGAGGGCGTGCTATCCTTTGATGAAGGCGAGCAGATCAGCATTGACCTGATCTTGGTGCGTGGCCGTGATCCCGTGGGGCGCGCCGGGGTAATAGATATCCTTTGCGCCTTTGATCAATCGGGCCGACTTGACTGCCGAGTCCTTGACGGGGACGATCTGATCGTCTTCGCCATGCAGGACGAGGGTTGGTACGTCGAACTTCTTGAGGTCCTCGGTAAAATCGGTCTCGGAGAACGCCTTGACGCTTTCGTACGCGTTCACGAGACCCGCCTGCATGCTCCAGAGCCAGAACTGATCCAGAGTCCCCTGGGAAACCTTGGCGCCCGGCCTGTTCGCGCCATAAAACAACGGTGCGAGGTCCCGGTAGTACTGCGAACGATCCTTGACGAGGCCAGCCCTTATGCCGTCGAATACCTCGATCGGCAGACCTTCCGGATTGGCCGGCGTTTTCACCATGATCGGCGGAACAGCGGCGATAAGAACAGCCTTGGCCACCCGCTTCGTCCCGTGCCGTCCGATATAGCGAGCAACCTCGCCTCCTCCGGTGGAATGGCCGACCAGCGTGGCGTCCCGGAGATCCAGCGCCTCGATCACGGCTGCAAGATCGTCCGCATAGCCGTTCATGTCGTTGCCGGACGTGGCCTGGCTCGATCGGCCATGGCCGCGCCGGTCATGCGCAACGACGCGAAAGCCGTTATGGGCAAGAAAGAGCATCTGGCCGTCCCAGGCGTCGGAATTCAGCGGCCAGCCGTGCGAGAACGTGACGACAGGACCCTTGCCCCAATCCTTGTAGTAGATTTCGGTGCCATCCTTGGTCGTGATGGTGCTCATCGTCGTGGTTCCTTTGATTGAGGGGGAAGAGGGAAGGTTTTGTTTTCGGCTCGTTGCCGAAGCAGCGCGGGGCAGTCCGGCGGCAACCGTAGAGATCAGGCCTGCCAACAAGACATCGCGGCGAGATCCGCCGACGGAGAAAAGTCCGTCTTTGTTCATCATGTCCATCCATGTGCTTTGAACATCCTGCTCACCATCACGACCGTCGAGTCGGCCTGTGCGGTCGCGTTCGGGGAGGAGCGAGCGAGGAGCGGTAGAAACGCGACGGTCGTGATGGCTTGCGAGGAACAGAATGCACCGATCCGGGCCGCGAACCTACTCTACGGAAGCATCTGTCATACGATGCCAAGGTGCAGGGCAGGCACGCCGAAGCTAGGGCCGGGCTAAGGCAAGCTCTTATAGACACACGTCAATTTAGGCTTGGGTAGCGGCGCGGGGACCGACGCGGCATGGCCGGCGTCAGTTGCTGATGCATGAAATGTTGCGAGTTTGTCGGTCAGACTGGCGCTGCCAAAGAGCGCCGCTCAGTGGTAACCGATGTTTGGCGCGGGCCTTGCCGCGAAACACCAACAGGACCACCGATGTACATCAGGATCACCCGCAGCAGCACGAGCGTACCAACAGGCAGGAAGGCCTGGGCGCGCTGAGAAAGCACCTGAAATGGCCGGGCGCGCCGGGCGATCCTATTGGATGGGGCATGGATCGGCTTGTGCCAAATTCTAGACCTCGCGCATCGGCGCGGGCAGCGTTTCCCACGCCCGGATCAGCTCACCGATGGAAGCGGCTTCCATCTTGCGCATGACATTGCCGCGGTGAAGCTTGACCGTCACTTCACTGATGCCGAGGTCGAAGGCGATCTGCTTGTTGAGGCGCCCGCGCGCCACTTCACGCAGGACCTCGCGCTCGCGCGGCGTCAGCGTCTCGACGCGCTCGATATTGCGCTTGACGATCACGGCATCCGTCCGCCGCTTGGCATCCACCGCAATGCCGGCGATCACAGCGTCAAGCAGCGTCTGATCCCGCACCGGTTTGGTGAGAAAGTCCACGGCGCCGGCCTTCATCGCCTGGACAGTCATCGGGATGTCGCCATGCCCGGTCAGGAAGATGATGGGTTTGGGGTTGCCGTTTTTCGCAAGATGGTGCTGCAGATCGAGACCGCTCGTCCCCGGCATGCGCACGTCGAGGATCAAGCAGCCGGGGCTCTCCAACACGTCGGCGTCAAGCAATTCACGGGTTGAGGTAAAGCACACCGGCAGGAAACCCGCCGACAGGATCAATTCAGACAGCGCCTCCCGAACAGAGGCATCATCATCGACAATAATGACCAGCGGCTGCTCGGCTTCAGCCCTTCGCTGCTGTGATGATGGCGTCGATCTCGGTAAGGGCAATTGGTCAACTCTCATGTTTAGCCTCCGTTTCTGGGTTGCGTAAAGCGTCGCCGATCGCCGCAAGCAGTGCCTGGCCATCGAACGGCTTGCGGAAAAGCCCGCCAATGCCCTTAGCGCGGTGCTGATCCACTATCTCGTGGCGGCCGGTGATCAGGAACACAGGCAAATCCGGACGCGCCTTCTTGACCAAGTCGCGAAGTTCAAAGCCGTCCATGCCGGGCATCCCGATGTCGGTGATAAGCATGTCCAATCCAGACAGGCCGCTGACCAGCAACGACCCTGCCGACGAGAAGCTGCGGGCCACATAGCCGGCGGACTCCAGAAGGTCCTCCAGCGACTCGAGCAGTCTTGGGTCATCGTCGACAATCGCCACGACAGGCCTCCGCTTGCTCACCCTCAGTTCCCCCCTGCCCGGCGCGAGTGCGTGATCGGTATTCCCAATCGCTCGGCGATGCGAACGAGGTCGGCGAGCGACGCCGCGACCATCTTCTGCATGACGTTCCTTCTATGAATTTCCAGCGTAACTTCGCTGATCCCCAGTTCAGCGGCGGCCTGCTTGTTGAGCAGGCCGCTGACCACCAGCGGCAGCACCTCACGTTCGCGCGGCGTCAGCTCGAGATAACGTTGCTTCAACACGCCCAGCTCGGCGCGCTCCGATCGCTGTACCCGATCCTGGGCAATCGCCGCATGGATTGCGGCCATGAGGTCTGCATCGCTGAAGGGCTTAGTCAGGAAATCCACGGCGCCGTGCTTGATCGCACGCACCGAGGACGGGATATCGCCATGTCCCGTCAGGAAAACGATCGGCGGATGATCGCCCTCGGCAATCTGCCGCTGCAGATCGAGGCCGTTAATATCCGGCAACTCGATATCGAGGATGAGGCAGGCAGGGAAGTCCGGCTTGTCAGCGCGGATATAATCGCCCGCCGATCCGAACGCTAGGGCACACATGCCGTGTGTAGCCAGCAGCTCACTGAGCGCCTCCCGGATGCGTTCATCGTCATCTACGATGAAGACAATTTGGCCGTCCGTCGTCATGACGCCGCTTTCGCTTCAATCGGCAACGTGAAGATAAACGTCGCTCCACGTGGTTCGTTCTTCTCGACCCATAAACGCCCGCTGTGCGACTCGATGATCGAACGGCAGATCGCCAGTCCCATGCCCATCCCTTGCTCTTTCGTGGTAAAGAACGGTTCGAATATCCGGTCGGGAAACGCGACGCCCCGGCCGCGATCTCTGACTTCCGTCTGGACAACATCCCCGATATGGCGCACTCGGATGCTGATAACTCCGTCATCCGCACCAGAGTCCATCGCCTCCATGCCGTTGCGGATGAGATTGACCAGAACCTGCTGGATTTGGACGCGATCGAACGCGACTAGCGGAATGTCGCTTCCGACATCAACGCTGGTGCGAACGCCCCGACGCATCGCTTCCTCGGCCACGAGGTCGCGTGCCTCTGCGATGACACTGCTGAGCGTCGCATTGGTCCTCGTCTCGGTGGATTGCTTGAACAGCGCGCGGATGCGGCCGACGACGTCCGCCGCCGAATTAGCGTCCCGGATTATGCGCTCGGCCGTAATCTTCGCGCGTTCGACGTTCGGAGGGGCGGCGGACAGCCAACGGTGGCATGCATGGGAATTGGCGACGATCGCGGCCAGCGGCTGATTCACCTCGTGCGCGATCGAAGCGGAAAGCTCGGCGAGACTTGCAGCCTGAGTGGCTTGCGCGAGTTTGTCGGAGGCTTGTCGCAGCGCTTCCTGGGCGCGCACCTCTTCGTCGATGTCGAGGGAAACCCCGTACCATTGCACAACCGCCCCGTCTTCATCACGCCGCGGCTCGACCCTGCACTCCGCCCAGCGATAGCCATCTGTTTCGCGCCAGCGAAACCGCATCGCGGAACCGCCGCCTGTTTCGAAACAGCTCAGCAACGTGCGCAGCACCTCGGGAGCATCTTCGGGATGAACCAGTTCTTGCAGCAATTCCTCGATGCGCGGCTCTCCGAGTGTTTCGAAATTGGCGATGACGGCGCGGAAATGGTCCTGGTATCGCTTGTTGAAGTAGACCGGCCCGCCGGTCGGCACCGCGCTCCAGATGCGGACCGGCACAGCGTCGATCATCTGCTGAAGCTGCAATTCGCTCCGCCGCAGCGCCTCTTCGGCTTGCATCTGATCGTCTATGTCGTGACAGAGGCCGTACCACTGCACGATCAGGCCAGCGTGATCGCGCATCGGCTCTGCCCGGCTCGACATCCAGTGATAGACGCCATCGGCACGGCGCAGGCGATACCTCATGGAGAAGCGCTCGCCGGTAGCAAGGCAGTGACTGAGCGTATCGCCGAATGCTGCTGCGTCGTCCGGATGGACGGTGGCCGCTATCATCGCCGCCAGCCGGCCGATGCCCTGTTTGTCCAAATCCGTTACGTCAAGGCCGAGAAAGTCGACCATTCGCTTGTTGAAAAAGGTCGGCTCGCCGTCCGGCGTCAGGCGCCAAACGTGGCTCGGAACCATGTCGACAAGCTGCGAGAGCTCCCGCTCCCGGTCGCGCAATGCCTCCTGCGCGCGCACCTCATCGTCGATGTCGATGCTGGCCGTGTACCATTGGACGATCGCTCCACTCTGGTTCCGCAGCGGCTCGGCGCGGCCCTCCCTCCAGCGATACACGCCATCCGCGCGACGCAGGCGATACCTTATGGGATAGGGTTCGCCGGTGGCGAGCGAGCGGCTGAGCCATTCTCTCATCCTGGGTCCATCGTCGGGATGGACGGCTGCCGCGACCACGGTCGCCAGGCGGCTCGTGCCCGGCTTGTCCCAGCCCGCGATGTCGTTGAGGCCGATATAGTCTGTCGTGCGCTTGCTGAAGAAGGTTGGTTCGCCGTTGGGCGCCATACGGGCGATGTGAGCGGGGATCATTTCGACCAGCAACGAGAGTTCTCGCTCCCGCTCCCGCAAGGTCTCCACACTTTGGCGCAAAGTGAACACCGCCGCCTGATGCTGCCTGGAAATGGCGGCCACGACGAGCGCCGAAAATGCAGAGATGGCCAGAAAAAGCTGCAGCATGATCTGGTTGTGCTTCTGGGATTCGGGATCGCCGGCAAATTGGCTGGCGCCGGATATCGTGAATACCGCCGTGATCAGAGCGAGAACGGTCAATGCTACGGCGGCGCCTCGGAACTCAAAGCGCACCGCGGCCCAAAGAAGAGGCGGCATGATGATGTAGGCGAAGGGCAGATAGCCGCTCAAGGAAAGGGCGGCGATACCAAGAAAGATCAGCCCCAGGACGCAAGCTTCCATCCACCGCGCCGCCGAGAGCTGCGCCTTGCCGCGCCAGTTCTGGAACACGACCAGCGCCAGTGGCGCTACGATCAGGACTCCCGTCGCGTCTCCGATCCACCACAGCGGCCAAGCCGTCGCAAAGGTTTGCGATTGTATGCCAAACCACGAAAGCGCCGCACTTCCCACCGTCGCGCTTGCAACTGGCGCAACTCCAGCGGCCAGTGCGACGAATGCGAGAACGTCCCGCAACGTTTCCAGCCGAACTGGGCGCTTGCAGGCCTGGTTCACAAGCCATGCGCCGGCCACCGCTTCAAGAGCGTTGCCGGCAAAGATCAGGAAGGCCGCGGGCAGCGGAGTGTGGAACCACAAGAAGTTGCTGAACAGTTCTGCCACACAGGCCCCCAGCACCCACCACGGCCAGCTATACCTGGAGGCGAAGACAAGCGTAGCGATGAAAAGCCCGCTCGGAGGCCAAATGGAAATCCCTGTTCCAGGTATGATTGCGAGCGACTGGGCGAAGCCGCAGCCCAGGACATAGGCCGTAATAAAAAGCCCCAGATGTAAGAATTGGGGACGGTGCGACCAGACGCGCGACAACCTGCCTCTTTCAAGATCGCTGATCATGTTGCCGCGAATCAGGCCCGGTTCATTCGTCGCGAAAGATCGGCCACTTCCCGGTCCGGATCGGTCCAAGTCATGCGTTAACGCGCGCGTTGCGCTGGAATCGGTCTCGCCAAGTGAGTTGGGCGCTATCGTCATCGGGTGCCCCTGACGGACAAACAAACTCTGGAGATTGTCGGCGCTTCGTGTAGCACCTGCTCTTGATAGCTGGACTGGGCTGACGGACTCACGTAGCCACCCTAATCCCGCCACGCCCCAACCGCACCTCATGGAAATCCATGCATTGCACGGGGCGGCGGCGCCCCTTCACCGAGAGCCGAAAAACCAAGCGCTTACTGAGCGCCGCCAGTTATTGCGCAGCTTTCGCTTCAACCGGGAGGGTGAAGATGAATGTCGCCCCACGCGGCACGCTATTCTCCGCCCAAAGGCGTCCGCCGTGAGACTCGATGATCGAACGGGAGATCGCGAGCCCCATGCCCATTCCGTTCCCTTTCGTTGTAAAGAACGGCTCGAATATCTTGTTGGGACGTTCGATACCCGGGCCTCGGTCGCTGACCTCGGTCTGGATCGTGTCCTCTATCCGGCGCACCCGCATTCCGAGAACCTTGTCGCCCGCCGTGGTGTCCATCGCCTCCATGCCGTTGCGAATGAGGTTGACCAGGACCTGCTGGATCTGGACGCGATCGAACGCAACCAGCGGAAGGTTGCTTTCGACGTCGATGTCCATGCGAACGCGACGCCGCATGGCTTCCTCGGCCATAAGGTCACGTGCTTCGGCAACGACGCTGGGGATCGGCGTGCTGGTTCTCATTTCAAGCGAAGGTCTGAACAAGGCACGGACGCGGCTGACGACATCCGCCGCCGAGTTGGCATCGCGGATGATACGCTCGGCCGTGATCTTCGCGCGCTCGACGTTCGGGGGCTCGGCGGACATCCAACGGTGGCATGCGTTGGAGTTGGCGACGATGGCGGCCAGCGGCTGGTTCACCTCATGAGCGATGGATGCGGATAGTTCGGCAAGGCTCGCCGCCTGGCTCGCACGCGCAAGTCTCTCTTGTGCCAGCCGAAGCTCCTCTTGTGTCCGCACCTCATTTTCGATGTCGAGGCAGATAACGTTCCACTGCACTATGGCGCCTTCAGCGTTCCGCATCGGCGCGGCGCGCGTCTCGACCCAGCGATATTCACCATCGAAGCGCCGCAGACGGTGCCGTCGCGCATACGGCTCGCCTGTGGACAGACAATCGGCATATCTCTCTTTGACACCTGTCAGGTCGTCGGGATGAACACCGGCGTCGAGTGTGCCAGCCAGCCGGGACTTTCCCGCTTCGTCCAATTCCTCAAGATTGTATCCGAGGAATTCACGGAGCTGCTGGCTGCGATATATCGGTTCGCCATCCGGCGCGGCGCAATCGATCATTGCCGGCAGCGTTTCAACGAGATGCCAGAGAGCCCGTTCTCTCTCGCGCAGCGCCTCTTCGACGCGCAGCTGATCGTCGATGTCGTGCGTAAGGCCGTACCATTGGACGATGTGTCCACCCTGGTCCCGCAGCGGCTCCGCGCGGCCCTCATCCAACGATAAACGCCATCGGCACGGCGCAGGCGATACTTCATGAAGAAGCGCTCGCCGGTGGCAAAGCAGCTGTCGAGTGCTTCCTTCAGGCTGGCTGCATCGTCGGGATGGACGACGGTGGCAATGAAGGCCGCCAGCAGGCTGGTGTCCGGCTTTTCCGCGTCCGCTATGTCCAGGCCGAGAAAATCTATCAGGCGCTTGTTGAAGAAGGTCGGCTCACCGTTGGGAGATAGCCGCCAGAGGTAGCTCGGAACCATGTTGACGAGTTGCGAGAGCTCTCGTTCCCGGTCGTGCAATGCGGCTTGCGTGGTCACCAGGTCATGGATGTCGACGCTCACGCCGTACCATTGGAGAATGCTGCCATCTTCGTCGCGCAGCGGCTCGGCGCGAGTCTCGGTCCAGCGATAGCCGCCGTCGGTCCGCCTCTGGCGATATCTCTGAACGTAAGGCACGCCGGTTGCGAATGAATGGCGGATCGCCTGCCGTGCGGTGTCGATATCGTCTGGATGGATCACGCTCAGCGACGGCGAGCCGTCCGGGGCGGTGATGTCGCGGAGCGTGGCCCCGGTTACATCGGTGAACCGTTTGTTGACGTAGGAAGGCGTCCCTTCCCGTGTCGTACTCCAGATCAAAGCGGGCACGGTGTCGATCAGCTGCTGAAGGCGCCGCTCACTTTTGCGCAACGCCGCCTGCGCGCGCACCTCATCGTCGATGTCGAGAGAAACCCCGTACCACTGCACGACCGTTCCGTCGTCATCGCGTCGCGGCTCGACCCTGCACTCAGCCCAGCGATAGGTGCCGTCTTTTTCGCGCCAGCGAAACCGCATCGCGGAGCCGCCGCCAGTTTCGAAACACCTCAGCAACGTGCGCTGCACCTCGGGAGCATCTTCGGGATGAATCAGCTCGTGCAGCAACGTTTCGATTCCCGGCTCGCCGAGCGCGTCAAAGTTCGCGATAACGGAGCGGAAATGGTCCTGGTATCGCTTGTTGAAGTAGACCGGCCCGCCGGTCGGCATCACACTCCAGATGCGGACCGGCACCGCGTCGATCATGTGCTGAAGTTGCTGCTCGCTCTGCCGCAACGCCGCTTCGGCGTGCGTCTGATCGTCTATGTCGTGACAGAGGCCGTACCACTGGACGATGCGGCCAGCGTCATCGCGCATCGGCTCCGCCCGGCTCGACATCCAGCGATAGACGCCATCGGCACGGCGCAGGCGATAGCGCATCGCGAAGCTCGCCCCGGTAGCGAAGCAACCACGGAGTGCATCGCCGAATGCTGCCGCGTCGTCCGGATGAACGGCGGCCTGTATCATCACCGCCAGCCGGCTCATGCCCGGTCGGTCCAGATCCGCTACATCGAGGCCGAGAAAGTCGACCATGCGCCCATTGAAGAAGATCGGCTCGCCGTCGGGATCGAGCCGCCAGATGTGACTCGGGACCATGTCCACGAGCTGCGAGAGTTCCCGCTCCCGGTCGCGCAATGCTGACTCGGCCCGCTTCTGGTCCTCAATGTCTATTGTCGTGCCGTACCATTGAACGATGCGCCCCTGGCTATCGCGAAAAGGTCGTCCTGAGCTTCGAAACCAGCGATAGACGCCATCGGCGCGCCGCAGGCGATGCTCGGTATCATAGGGATCGCCGGTTTCGAGGCAATGCCGCCATCTGGCGGCTACAGGATCATAATCGTCGGGATGGATGGCTCGACGCCAGCCGAACTCATCGTTGTCTTCGGAAGTGTTGAGACCCTCATGCGTGTTGCCGAGGAACGCCAGCGTGTTTGGGCTGACATAGGTGAATCTTCCGGCGGCATCGGCTGCCCACGCGTGGCCGGGCATGCTCTCGATGATTTGCAGCGCAAGCGTTGCTTCGGGGTCGATTTCGCCAAGTGAGTTGGACGCTGCTGTCATTGGCTTCTCCTGTCGGACAAAAAAGCCTGGGGACGGTCAGCGCTTGATATAGCACTTGTTTTCAATATCTGGACAGGCGAACTCACCGCCTAAATCTAGTTCCGCCATGCCTCGGCTGCATCTCATGGAAATCCATGCATTGCGCGGAGATATCGCCGCTACGGGGGCCCTAACGATGGCCTCGCGCGAGCAGCGACGCGGATCGATGCATCAACACCTACCACCGGGAATACGAGCCGGACAGGTAAGACGCTACCGCTCGTCGAAGCAGACAGCAGCCACATCGCGCCTGCGAAGAGCAGAATGCCAAATGGCGCAAGCGTGATCAGGCGCATCCCGGTCCTTTGGATGACGAAGCCGGACAACAGAACCTGATCGGTAGTTCGTACTGAACCTCAGCACAGGTCGTATTATCAGTCAGCCGGATTCAGGCGCGCGAACGTGCCGGCGCGGATCTCCGTAGCGCCGAAGACCGCCCACGAGAAAATCCACTTTGAAGTGTTTCCGGATCATCCTGTGGCAGCAATGATCGCAGAGAGCGCCCTCTTGAAGAGTTCGGTTGTCTTAACGTTCACCTATTTTGACAAGCGCAACACGCATTCGCTGTGCGCAGTTGCGAGGGTTCATGAAAACAACCCGCTATCTTGCCGCCGGCTAACGCGGTGCGACACGCAGCCCGGCGGCATCGAAGAGATGCATGCGCTCCGGCGGCAGAGCGAGGTTGATCGGCGGCCCTTGCGATTCAACGCCCTGCTGCTTGAGAACGGCGATAAGTTTGCTGTCGCCGGCAATGGTGGCGTGGACAACTGTTTCCGGGCCCAACGCCTCGGCCAGCGTTACCCGCGCTTCCACCGATCCCTTGCCGCCATTCGAAAGTTGGATGTCGTGTGGCCGGATGCCAAGCGTCGCGTCGTCTCCCGGTTTCAGCGCGACCCCGTCGGCCGCGATCGAGGCCGACAGCCCGCCTGGACCTTCGACACGCACCTCGGCGCCGCTTGCCGAACGCACCTTCACCGGCAGCAGGTTCATCCGCGGCGCGCCGATGAAGCCGGCGACGAACAGGTTGGCCGGCGCGTTGTAGAGATCGAGCGGCCGGCCGACCTGTTCGATCCGCCCCGAGCGCATGACCACGATGCGGTCCGCCAGCGTCATCGCCTCGATCTGGTCATGCGTGACGTAGACCATCGTGGTTGCCAGCCGCCGGTGCAGGCCCGCCAGTTCAGCGCGCATGGTGATGCGCAGTTCGGCATCGAGGTTGGACAGCGGTTCATCGAGCAGAAAGGCGGTCGGATTGCGCACCACCGCACGGCCGATCGCCACGCGCTGCTTCTGGCCGCCCGACAATTGGCCGGGCCGGCGGTCTAGATAGGGAGCAATTTCCAGCATGCGCGTCGCTTCCGTGATCCGCGTGTCGATCTCGGCCTTCGGCATACGAATGTTTTCAAGCCCGAAGGCGAGGTTCTGGCGCACGCTCATGTGCGGGTAGAGCGCGTAAGACTGGAACACCATCGCCAGACCGCGTTGCGCGGCCGAAACGTTGGTGACGTCGACCCCGTCGATCTCGACCTTGCCGTCGGTCGGCCGATCGAGCCCGGCAATCAACCGCAGCAGCGTGGACTTGCCGCAACCCGACGGGCCGACGAGGACCAGCATCTCGCCGTCACCGACGTCGAGGTTGATACCGTGCAAGATCTTCATCTTGCCGTAAGCGCGATCGATGTTGGTCAGCGTTATCCGTCCCATGACATCCTCACTTCAGCCCGGTGCCGGCAATGCCGGAAGTGATGTAACGCTGCAGGAAGACGAAGACGAGGACGACGGGGATCATCGTCACCACGGTCATCGCCAGGATGTAGTGCCACTGCACGTTTAGCTGGCCGGCATAGGTGTTGAGGCCGACCTGGAGTGTGTAGAGTTCCTTGCGCGACAGCACCACCAGCGGCCACAGAAAGTCGTTCCAGCGCCAGACGACCGAGAAGATCGCCAGCACGGCGAGCGCCGGTGCTGCAAGCGGCAATACGATGCGCCAGTAGATCTGCCATTCGGAAGCGTTGTCCATGCGCGCCGCATCGAGCAGCTCGTCGGGGATGGTCAGCATATATTGGCGCAGCAGGAAGACGCCGGTTGGCGTCGCCACCGTCGGCAAGATCACGCCCCACAGCGAATCGAGCAGTCCGACGGCGCCCACCACCGAATAGAGCGGCACCAGGATGACCGACAGCGGCACCATCAGCGTACCGACGATCACAAGCATCGTTAGATCGCGACCGCGGAACTTGTATTTCGACAAGGCGAAGGCGGCCATCGAATTGGTGAGCAGCGTGATCAGCGTTGCCATTGCCGTCACAAAAACCGAATTGCGCAGATAGCGCAGGAAGTCGAAATGGACGAAGGGCTCGGTGTAATTCTCCGTTGCGAAGCCGATTTCGCGCACCGGCTGCCGGTCGGCGATGTTGACCTTCACGATATCGTTCGACGCCTGCGGATCCACCATCTGCGCCACGATGCCGATGCGCCGCACCTCGGCCAGCACCTTGGTCGAACCATCCGGCAACTTCACCCTGTAGAGGGTCAGCGGCTTGTCGTAGCCTTCGACCCTCGCGTGTTGGCTGACATAAGGCATTATGGTCGGCGGGAACTCGGCGAGCTGTGCCGGCGTCTTGAATGACGAACCCACCAGCCAGACGGCCGGGCCGAACATGATGACAACGCCGCCGAGCAGCCACAGCCAGCTCACGATATCCGTCCAGTGCCAGCCGCGACCACCGCGCCGGCGGGTCAGGAATGTCACGACCCGGCTCATTCGCGGGCTCCTTTCCGCTCACCCCGGCGTCCGACCTGCAGCTGAACCAAGGTCAGCACGACCAGCACCAACCCCATCAGGATCGAAGCCGCCGAAGCCAGCCCCGGATTGCGCAACAGGGAGGCGAAGCCGATCTCATAGATGTACTGCGTGATATAGAGGGTCGAGGTTCCCGGCCCTCCACCCGTCAGCACATAGACTTCGTCGAAGATCTGCACGGCGCGGATCAGCGCCAGTACGATGACGACAAGCAGATTCGGCATCAGCAGCGGCAGCGTGATGCGCCAGAACACCCGCGCCGGCTTCGTGCCGTCCATCTCGGCCGCTTCGTAAAGGTCGCGCGGGATCGCCTGCAATCCGGCAAGCAAGATCAGCGTATAGAAGCCCGTATGTGCCCAAACCGAAACGCTGACCGCGGCGGTGAAAGCCCAGAAACGGTCTGTCAGCCAGTTGTGCGGCTCGCCGCCCAGATCATGGACGATCAGGTTGAGCAGGCCCTGGCGCTGCAGGATCCAACGCCAGATCAGGCCGGTGACGACGGGCGACAGCAGCACCGGAAAGAAGAACACCGCGCGCCAGAAGCTGCGCCCGACGATCTCGCGGTTGAGGATCAACGCTGTCGCCATCGACACGACCGTCATCAGCGCCACCTGCACGACGACGAACAGGCCGGTATTGTGCACGGCCTTCCAGAAGAGATCCTCGTGGCAAGTGGCAGTGTCCAGGTAGTTGCCGCAATCGAGCAGGCGCTGATATTGCTCGAGCCCCACATAGGTTCGGTCCTGCAGGAAGTAGGCCGTTCCCGACGTGGCCGAATAGAAAAAGTTGATGATCATCGGCACCAGGACGAAAATGCCGAAGATCGCCATGTTTGGGGCGAGGAAGAACGCGGCCATGCCGCCGGTGCCCGTCGCTCGCTGCCAGAACTTCAGCGGCACGTTGACGATCGACGCCAGCCACACGACCGGCGCCGCGAGGGCGGCGCCAATCCATGCCTTCAGTGTCGCGGCGGCGGTCACTTCGCCTCGGCAACCTTGTCGGCGATATCCTGGTCGATCCTGCCCCAGGCATCGTCGAGGCTGAGCTCGCCGGCCATCACCTGGCTGACGCGCGTCACCAGCGCGGCGAAGTAAGCGTTGGCCCACTTCCACGGCGGCAGTGCATCGGCCGCCGGCAGGGTTTCACCCGCCGCCTTGACGAACTTGTCGAGCGCCGGACCGACGTTCTTGTCGGCCGAGACCCATTTCAGCCCGCCCTTGTCTACGACGCCCTTGTGCGCGGGCAGAAACAGCGTGCGCTCGCTGAACTCTTTTACCACGTCTTCACGGGCCAGATAATCCATGACCTTGGCGACGTCCTTGGGATTCTTCGTGTATTTGATGGCGACCAGCGCCGCGCCGCCCTTCACGCCCGAACAGCCTGCGGTACCGCAGGGCGAGCCGGTCGCCACCCAGTCGAAACTATCGCCGATCTTGGTCGATAGATTGGCGACCTGCCAGCTACCCGAATAATAAAACGGGATCTGGGCGTTGATGAAGTCGTCGGCGGCCGCGCGATAGGTCGAGCCTGCCGCCGAAACCCAGGTATCCTTCAGCATCAGGCCCTTGGCGGTCCAGTCGACGAGCCTGCCGACGAAAGCCTTGGTGCCGTCGTCCACTTTCGCCGGCATGCCATCGGGGCCGATATAGTTCGCTCCGAAGGAGACATTCGGGCCCGAAATGCGGTGACCGGAACGGTCGATGGCGAAGGCAGCCGGAAGCTGCTGGCTCTTCGCCACCTCGGCGGCGGCGTTGATCCAGTCGTCCCAGGTCGCCTTGTCACCGGGCAGCGGCACGCCGGCCTGTTCGAACAGCGTCTTGTTGGCGAAGCCGCCGGTGAGCGTGAGCTGGGTCATGAAACCCGGGATGGCGTTGGAGCCGTCGGGGCGCATCCAGTCCAGCGTGTCAGCGAAATTGTCCTCCCAATATTTCGGATCGGCCACCAGTGGCCTGAGATCGAGCCAGTGCTGGGCAAGCTCCTTGATGTTTGTGACGCGGGCGATGTCCGGACCCTGGCCGGCTTCGAGCTGGATGGGCAACTGCTCCTGGATCACCTTGTAGGCGACGTTGTCGAGCGTGACGTGGATGTCGGGATTGTCCTTCATGAAGCGGTTCAGAATGTCCTGGATGACATCGCCCTCGACACCGTCCGAATACCACATGATGCGCACGTCGCCGGCAAACGCGCTGGTCGATGCGAGCAGGCTGACCGACAGCGCGGCCAGCAAAGTGCGGGTCTCATTCATGCTTCGTCTCCTCCTTTAGCGGGGCGGCGCCCCGATGGTTCAAGCCTGCTACGCCCTCCTCCTCTTGAGCGTCGCAGCCGATCTCCTCCCTACTCTCTGTGCTTCATGCGCATCGCCTCACCGCGCACGGTCCAGTTGGCCGGATCGAGTGTACGTCCCTCTGCCACGATCCTTGCGTCGGCGAGGAAATGCACCGTGCCGTATTCCGGATCCTCGACGATCAACTGGCCGTCGATACCTGGCCGCACCGACAGGTCCTCAAAAACGGCAGTCCAGGCGTCGAGGGCCGGCCGATTGGCATTCCGGTCACCGAGGCGAACGATCCATGTCGTCCTGCGTCCCGCCGCCCGCAGCTCGTTGCCGGCGGTCGGGCCGGCCACTACCTGCATGAGCGGCACATCCGTCTTCAGCATGACGAAGGCGTCGCCCGATTGCGCGAACGCCCGATCGCCACCCACTTGCACGGCATCGAAGGCACGTGCGGGGAACCAGGCGTGCGTGAAGTCGGGCTGTTCATCCGAGCAGGAGAAGCTGACGACTGCGAGGTCGCGGTATTGGTGAAGCCGGGGCAAAGTGCCTGAGCCACCCCAATATGATGGTCTGCCATATCCCGACTGCAGCACTTCGCCGGGGTGGTTGATCCAGATCTGCGCATCCGGATTCTTGCCCAGCCGGGCGTGAATGACGGTCTCCTGATAACCCCATTGGTTCCAGCGGTAGCCAGCGGCGCTGCCCATCGCATGGTCGCACGTCTTGTAGTGGTAGAGCCGCGCGAAGCGATCTTGTCCCTGCGCAAAAGTCCATTCCCACGCCGTATCATCGGTGAGGGAAGCAATTGCTGCCAACCCGTCCGGAAGGCTCAAATCGTGATCCCGCAGGCACAATGCCAGCTGCGGCAGCGCGTGAAAGCGCATGCCGTAGTTGCCCTTGCCCCAAAGCATGCGGCAGATGCCGGATAATTCCAGGGAACGCGCGGCGCGCAGCGTGTGCTCATAGGAGCGGCCCTGCGCCCCGGTGAGGATGCCGCGATGCGCCGAGCGGGCGACGATTTCAAGCAGGCGTATGATTGCCTTGCCGGCACGTTCGGCGATGTCCTTGTCCGGGGCCAGCGCGTAGAGCGCGCACAGGCCCTTGAGGTCGATCGGGAAATAAGGCGCCGAGTTGAACTCGGCCATTTCCCATGCCTCGAAATGGTCGAGCCAGGCGCGTACACGCGCGGCTCCAACCGCGGACTGTTCGCGGCCAAGGCGGCCCGACCGCACGAACCGCACATCAGGCAACAGGCCCCCGGCAATATAGGCGGCGGTGTGGAAGAGCAGCGCGTGGTTCTCGGAGAAGTACCACCGTGGCGTTGATCTGCGTGTCCAGCACGCCGAGCAGACGGTTCGACCTATTTCGAGCACGCCCGCTTCACCGCTGCGGTGCGCGGACAAGGCAAGGTGGAAGTGACCTTGCAAGACGGCTGGTGGGCCGTCGTCATGGGTCTTGCCGCCCAGAGATCGGCCCGCGAAGGCCGCGCCATCGAACTCGCCGGTGAATTCGCGTTGCCGACCTAGGCCGACGACGCATTACCGGACCACCGAGTCAGATGCGCCGACCGGTTGCTGCGTCGAACAGATGCGCACATGCGCGGTCGATCTCGATCCGCACCCCTTCGCCTTGCTTGAGCGCAAGCCTTTCTCGGAACAGGCAGGAAATTTCTTCACCGGAGCAGTCGACCTTGGCGAAGATTTCCGAGCCTGTCGCCTCGAGAAGCGTGATCGTGCCCGGCACGCCCTGCCCGGTTGCCCGGATATGTTCCGGTCGAATGCCGTAGACGAGTTCGCGTCCCGCGGCATCCGCCGGCTGGGCGCCTTCCGGCAACGGCAGGATCAACCCGCCGGCGCTGCGGAACACGCCCTCCTCGATGCGGCCGGCAATGAAGTTCATAGCGGGCGAGCCGATGAAACCGGCAACGAAGAGGTTGGCCGGATGGTCGTAGAGGTCCAGTGGCGCGCCGATCTGCTCGACCAGGCCGTCATGCAGCACGACGATCTTGTCGGCCATCGTCATGGCTTCGATCTGGTCGTGCGTGACATAGATCGTCGTGGTACCCAGCCGCTGGTGCAGGGCCTTGATCTCGCCGCGCATCTGGACGCGCAACTTGGCATCGAGGTTGGAGAGCGGCTCGTCGAACAGAAAGACCTGCGGGTCGCGTACGATCGCGCGACCCATGGCAACGCGCTGGCGCTGGCCGCCCGAAAGCTGGCGCGGATAGCGGTCAAGCAGCTTTTCCAGGCCGAGGATGCCGGCTGCCTTCCTGACCCGGCCAGCGGTATCGGTCGGGTCGGCTTTCTTGATCTTGAGGGCAAAGCCCATATTGTCGGCCACAGTCATATGCGGATAGAGCGCATAATTCTGGAACACCATGGCGATGTTCCTGTCCCGTGCCCGCAGATTGTTGACCATACGCTCGCCGATGGCGATCTTCCCGCCGGAAATCGTCTCAAGGCCTGCGATCATGCGCAGCAGCGTCGATTTTCCGCATCCCGACGGGCCGACCAGGATGACGAACTCGCCGTCGGCGATATCGACGCTGACGTCGTGAATGATCTTGGTGGCCCCGAAGGCCTTCTGCACGTTGTTGATCGTTACCGATGCCATTGGATCTTTCCTGGAAAAAGAGTGATGTCAGGGCGCGCCCTCAGCCGCCCTTGACGGCGCCGGCGGTCAGCCCCGCGACGATCTGTCTTTGCGCGAACATGGTCAGGATCAGCACCGGCAACGTCACCACCAGCGCCGCCGCGGCGAGCGGCCCCCAGCTGACCTGCTCGTAGGACAGCATGTTGTAGACGGCGACCGGGAGTGTGCGCGTCTCACGGCTGGCGAGCACCACGCCGAAGACGAAATTGTTCCACGAGAAGATCACGGACAGGATGAAGGCGACGACGATGCCCGGCTTGGCGATGGGCAGGGCAACCAGCCGGAAAACCTGCCAGGAGCTGGCGCCGTCGATGTTGGCCGCCTCTTCCAGTTCCATCGGCGTGGTCTCGAAATAGCCGATCATCACCCACACCACGATCGGCACCGTCACCACCAGATGGATGATGATCTGCGGCCACAGCGTGCCGAGTATCCCGATCCATTGGAACAGCAGAAACAGCGGGATGAGATAGGATAGCCCAGGCGTCATGCGGGCGATCATGATGACGACCGCCGATCGTTCAGCCTTGAGCCGTGCGATGCCATAGCCGGCCGGTACGCCGATCAGCAGCGCCAGCAAGGTCGCCGTGCCGGTCACCAGAACCGAATTCCAGAGATAGAGCAGGAAATTGTTCTCCTCGAACACCTTTACATAGTTCGACCAGGCGAAGCGTTCGGGGATCAGGATCGGCGGATAGGCACCGTTGTCGATCTCGAATTTCAGCGACAGCGAGATCATCCAGAGGAAGAACAAGATCGCCGGGGAGACGAAAACCAGGGCAGCGAAAAACAGACCGATCTGGTTGAGCAGCCGTGAACTCATCTATTTGCCCTCCGTATCGATCCACTGCGAGCGTTGGCGCAGCATCAGCAGGACAAACGACAGGGCCACGATGACAATGAAGAACACCACGGCCATGGCCGAGCCGTAGCCGATATCGTAGTAGGAGAAGGCGGTGTTGTAGAGATAGATGTTGATGGTCTCCGACGCCGTTCCCGGCCCGCCCTGGGTCATCGCGTAGATGATGTCGAAGCTCTTCAGCGCATCGATGGTGCGGATGATGACCGCGATCATCAGGAACGGCGCGATCATCGGCAGAGTGAGATAGCGGAATTGCTGCCAGGCATTGGCGCCGTCGATCTCGGCGCTTTCGAAGGGCTCGCGCGGCACCGAGGCCAGCCCGCCAAGCACGATCAGCATGACCAGCGGCGTCCACTGCCAGGTCTCGACCGCAACCAGCGACGGGATGACCGTGTTGGCGTTGAATATCCATTCCTGAGCCGGGATGCCGACCAGCGACAGCAGGTAGTTGAGCACGCCAAGCTGAGGATGGAACATCATTGTCCAAACCAGTGCGACGGCAACGGGTGTCGCCATCATCGGCATGACGAAGACGCCGCGCAGCAAGCCGCGCAGCGGAAACCTGGCATCGAAGATCAGGGCGGCCAGAGTGCCCAGCAGCATCGGCGCTGCAACCGAGAGGAAGGTGTAGGTCAACGTATGAACAAGGGATTCCCAGAAACGTGGGTCGCTGGCCAGGCGGAGATAGTTTTCCATGCCGGCAAAGCTCCGCGACTGGCCGAGCGTCCAGCGATTGACGCTCATCCACAGGGTGAAAGCCCAGGGGAAAACGATGACGGCGCCGACGACGACGAGTGCGGGGACAACGAAAGGCCAGGAGTTGGGAGCCAGCCGGATCGTCTGGCTCCCGTCGACAACCGGCATCGTCACCCCGGTCTGTTCTGGGGTGGTGGCCGACATCAGCCCTGCTCGCTCCTGTCGAGAACCGGCTGGAATTGTTCGGTGGCCTTCTTCAGCTCCGCGGCTGGATCGGCGCCGGCAATCATGTTGGTCAACGCCACGCCATAAATGTCGCGGAATTCCGTGACGGGGATGATGACCGGCAGTGCCAGCCGACTGATATTGCCCGAGCCGACCACGGCATCAAGCCAGCTTGCCGGCATGGTGACGCCTTCGCGCACCTTGGGATCCTCCAGCACGGATTTGCGGAACGGAACGCCGGCGCCGGCCTGCAACAGCCGTGCACCCATGGTTGGCGATACCGCCCACTGGCAGAACAGATAGGCAGCCTCCTTCTTCTCGCTGGCGGCGGTAACGCCAATCCCGTCGCCGAAGGTGCCCGAGGCATGCGCCTTGGGACCCTTGGGCATCACGCCGTAACCGACCTTGCCGACCACCCTCGATTTTTCCGGATTTTCCATCGGCGGGGCAAAACCCACGCCGTCGAGCCACATGCCGATCTTGCCCTGCAGGAAGGCCGACTGTGCTTCGGCCCAGTTGAACCCGGTAACGCCCGGAGGGGCGGACTTGGTCATCAATCTTTGATAGAGCGCGGCAGCCTCGATCGCCTCGGGAGCCTCGGTGCGCAGCTTGCCCTTGTCATCTAGCGGCGTCATGTCGTACCCGAGCATCAGCGACGTCCACACCGGCGTGTTTGCGTTCTTGAGCCCGCGGGCGACGAAGCCGTATGTATTGGTCGAGGGGTCGGTCAGCGCTTCGGCGGCTGCCACCAGTTGCTCGAAGGTCTCTGGGTATTTGAGGCCCTTGGCCTCGAACAGCTCCTTGTTCCAATACAGGATCCAGTAGTCCACCGAGAACGGTAGCGAGCGCAGCACGCCCTGGCCGTCCTTGGCAAACAGAATGCCGGCTTCGGCGAAGTCGCTTTCGACCAGCGCCGGGTCGGTGAGCGACGGATCGGCGAGATAGCCGGCGATGTCGGCCAGCCAGCCACCCTTCTCGAACTGGCGCTTCTGCACGTGGTAGCTCAGATGCACGACGTCGAAGCTCGGCTTGCCCGAGCTCAACTCGATCACCGTCTTCTGGCGCTGCTGCTGCTCGGGCGTTGCCTCGGCATTGACCTTGATGCCGGTCAGTTCCTCGAACTCGGCGAGATATTTCAGGATGGTGTCGCTGCGCGGGCTTTTCACCAGATTGACGTCAAGCGTCGTCCCGGCAAAGCGTTTCCAGTCAACGCCTGCGGCAAAGCCGGGGCGAAGCCCCACAAGGCCGGCAGCGGTTAGCGCCGCGGTTCCGGCAAGGAGTTGCCTCCTGGTTGGGTTGAACAGATTGGACGACATTTCTTCCTCCCGGTTGCTGTCGTTGTGGATGCGCCGCGAACCGCGGCGCGGCTATATTTCCTCAGATCTGGAGCGCCAGCCGGCGCGCATTGTCGATATGCAGACTGATCGCTTCAACCGCTTTTTGCGGATTGCGGCTCTCCATGGCTTCGATGACCGCCAAATGTTCGCGCATCACCGGCACCACACGACCGTCGATGCGGAAACGCTCCTGGTGGATCAGCCGGATTTTCACCGAGTTGACCAGATAGGCCTTGGCGATAATCTCGTTGCCGAGCGCATTGATGAAGGTGTCGTGCATCGCCCAGTCGATGTTCTGGGCCTTGGCTTCCATTTCCGGCGTCGGCGCCTGCCCGAGAGCTTGAGCCAGCATCTCTTCATGTTCGCGCCGCATGCGGGCAAGTTCGGCATCAGAAGCGCTGGTCGTGAATAGCGCCACTGCCTCGCGTTCCATGAACAACCGAAACTGAAACGCCTCGCGGATCAGATTGATATCGATATGCGCGATCTGCATGCCGCGCTGCGGGATGGTGGTCAGCAGTCCCTCGGCCTCGAGACGCGGGACGATCTCGCGAATGGCACCCAGCGGCAGCCCGGTAAAAGCGACCAGTTCGCGCTGTGACACGAACTGCCCCGGCCGCAGATCGCGGGCCAGCAAATGCCGCGTGAAGCTGGCATAGGCCTTCTCCCGGAGAGTGATCGGTTCGCTGCCGTCTTCCACTTCAGCTCGCTTCCTTGTCGGTCAGTCCGGCCTTGTCGGTCAGGCGGCCTCTGTCGCAAACAGCCTGTCGTAGGCAGCGGCAAGCTGCCGCTGTCCCTGCGGATCGATCGCCTCTAGGGGCGGGCGGACCGCCAGCCAGCGCTCGTCGCCGGTCTTGCGCGCGACCATGACCTTCACCGCCGGCGTGACCGGGTATTTGAGCAATTCGAGCACGAAGTCTTCGACGCGTGGGTCGTCGCCCCCGTTTTCGACCATTGCCCGGATTTCGCCGGTAACAAAATTAGCCATGCCGGAAATCGCGCCCTGTCCGCCGCGGCGCACGCTTCTCGCCAGATGCCGTTCGTCGCCGATGAGGATCACCAGATCGCCGTGCGCCTCAAGCAGCGCCTCACTGTAGCTCCAGTCCCCGCCGGAATCCTTCACCCCGGCCACCACTGCGGGAAAAGCGGCGCGCAGCCGGCCGATCAGCCCAAGCGGGAGCGGCACCATGGTGACTGAGGGGATGTTATAGAGCAGCACGTCGCGCGCCAGCGGACCCAGTGCGGCGAAGACGGCGGAAAACCATCCGAACAGCCCGTCCTCGCCGACATTCTTGAAGTAGCTCGGCGGAGCGAGCAGAATGTTGCGAACGCCGCGCTGCAAAGCGTGCCGGGCCTGATCGGCGGCATCTTCGGCTGCATCGACCAGCACTCCGGCGACGAGCTGATGTGGCGGAATACCGGCCGCCAGCATGGCCTCGGTGACGATCCGTCGCTCGTCGGTGCCGACCGAGGCTCCTTCGCCGGTGGTGCCGAACAGCGTCGCGCTGCTGCAGCCGGCGCCAAGGCAGGCTCGGGCATGCGCGATCATCGGCGCGAGCGCTATCTGCCCCGACGGGTCGAAGGGTGTGGTCAGGGCAACCGAAAGACCAAAGCGGGAAGCCAATGCGATCTCCGTTGAAATCAATGTGGACGTAGCGTTAGCACGCTAACATGTCAGATGTAAACGGGTGATCTTGCCAACTGGTCACTGCCGCACGGCGCCGGCGAGGGCCGATCACATCCGATGACACATGCTGCTGCCCCCGAGCGTTCTTGCTAGATCGGCCGGAAACTTTGGGGTAGCCGCTATGGTTCGCCGTGGAATGCGTAATAAATCCACGTTCGCTGAGCGCGCCGGACAAACGCGGTTCGCTACCATTCAAAGCAACGACTTTAATATCGGTTTACCTGAATCTGCTAGCAGCAATGACGCCGGTTTTTCGTCGGTTAAGCAAAGGGTTCCACCTTGCCGCAGCAATTCAGCACTCCGTTCGGTCACCGGGGCGATCGCAACTGGCCGAGGTTACACGGCTTCATGGGCGTCGAGTTGGAACGCGCGCCCGATGTTCTCGTGCCTCGTGTCGCCTTGGCCCGGAAGCTCGGTGGACGGGACTTTGGTGGCGGGAGCCGGGCTTGAGCGTCATTCGCGCCTTGCAAGGCGCCGATCTCCCGGCAGTTGCGAACATGTTTCAGCGCGTGCTGTTGAAGGAGAGGACCGAAGCGCCGGCCTCTCTCGTGGAATACATGAAACGGTTTTATCTGGATGCGCCCGGTTGCGCAGACAACCTCCGGTCGCTTGTCCATGTCAACGACGCCGGTCGCGTCTCCGGATTTGTCGGCGTCCACGTCCTGCCGATGACGTTCAACGGCCGACAACTACGCGCGGCCATCTGTAGCTCGCTCATGGTCGAGGACCATGAGCACGACCCGCTGGCCGGCGCCCGCTTGCTGAAAGCTTACCTGGATGGTCCGCAGGACATCTCCTTCAGCGAGACGGCCAACGATATTTCCGTGAAATTGTGGACCCGGCTGCGCGGCGTGGTCCTGCCGCAATACAGCCTTGACTGGGTCCGCGTGATGCGCCCCGCGGCCTTCATGCTCAGCCTTTCCGCCAATCGCATGGCGCTTGCGCGAATGCTCAATCCGCTGGCGCGGACAGTCGACCGATTTTACTGCAGAAGGATGACGTCCAGCGAACGACGTTGGTCGGGTGTGGCGGTGGACGGGGCAGGCCACGGAGCATTTCGTACATCCGAAATCGACAGCCACGCATTTGCCAAGCTCATCGAACCGTTTACCGCTCAATTCGCCCTGCGCCCAGATTGGACGGAAGACCAACTCGACCACATCCTGACCGATGCCGCACAAAAGCCGGATCTGGGCGAGCTTGTGTACGTTTGCGTGACATCGCCAGTCGGCACCAATGTCGGCGCTTTCGCCTACTACGCACGAAAGTATGAAATTGGTCGCGTGCTGCAGATCTTCGCCCTCCCCGGCCAGGCGGGCTCGGTGATTGACTGCCTGATCGATCACGCCGCCGCGCGCGGCGTCAGCGGCCTGCGCGGACGTATTCAACCTGCACTTCTGGAGGCGATGCTTGGACGACGCATTGCTTTCCTGACCGTTGCCTCAACGGTGGTACATTCACGTGATCCAGAGCTTTTGGACGCGATGAAGAACTCGCAAGTCTTCCTGAATGGGCTTGCGGGCGAGCAGTGGAGCCGGCTGATCGGCAGCCGTTTCAGCTGAGGCGGGATGCTTTCAAGTTGAACCGAGCATCCCGCTCTATCTATTTATTTTAGGCGCGTTTCCACTTGGCTGCAAAATGCTTGGGTCAAAACCCAATCACTCTGAACGACCGAGTTCGACCGTTTGCCGTCATCCAGTTGGGAGCGTCGCATGACGCGATCTGACCCTTGTCCGACATTCGGGCTCTCATGCAGCAAGGTACACAGACCCGAAAAGCTGTCTTTCAGGGCCGGCGGCAATGGCATCAACCTGCGACCTGCTGTAAGCTTGGAAAGCGGGTAACAATCCGCGAAGGATTGGGGGGATGGAACGTCATCTCGCAGCCGTCCTGATTGCCGATGTCGTCGGCTATGGCCGCTTGAGCCAGATCGACGACGAGGGTACGCGTGCGCTTTTCCGAACCGACCTGAACGAAGTATTCGAGCCAAGGATCGCTGCGCACCATGGTCGACTGGTGAAAACCATGGGAGATGGGATGCTGGTCGAGTTCCACAGTGTGGTCGACGCCCTACGCTGCGCGGTCGAAATCCAGCAACAGAAGGCGGAGGTGAACGTTCTCACGCAGCCAGAACGGCGGCTTGATTTCCGCATCGGCATCAATCTGGGCGATGTTATCGTTGAGGGTGACGACATCCACGGCGATGCGGTGAACATCGCCGATCGGCTGCAAGGGCTGGCGGAACCTGGAGGAATCGCGATTTCCGCCACCGCCTGCGACCATGTGAGGGGAAAGGTGCCGATCGGCTTTGCCTCACTCGGCGAGCAGAAAATGAAAAGTATCGCCGAACCGGTTCGCGTGTACCGTGTCTTGATCGACCCCGCTACTGCGGGCAAGATCGTCGGTGCCAAACCAGGCCTTTCTGCCTGCGACGACAGTAAGCCGCCGGTAATTGCGGTTTTGCCGTTCGAAAACCTGAGCGCCGACGACGGCTGGACGCGGCTGGCAGACGGCCTGTCGGCCGACATGATCGGCGACCTAGCGCGCTATCCCGACCTTGCGGTCATTTCGCGCCAGACCATGCAGTCCTATCGGGGACGGGCGAGCGACACACGCTCGGTTGGACGGGAACTGAACGCCGATTACCTGCTGGAAGGCACCCTCCAGGCGATCGGACAGCGTGTCCGCGTCGCGGTGCAGCTGGTCGACACCCGGATCGGAGCCAACCTTTGGTCGGCGCGGTTCGACGAGTCGACCGATGATTTTTTTCTCATGCAGGACAGCATCACACAGAACGTCATCAATGCCCTGGCAGGCACTTTCGGCAAGCTCGCCAATCTCGGGCGTGAGGTGGCTCGGCGGAAGCCTCCCTCGAGCCTGGGTGCTTACGACTGCTATCTACTCGGGGTGGAACTGCACGACAGATTCACGACCGATGCGAGGGCAGAAGCCATACGCATGCTGTCCCGCGCCGTGGAACTCGACCCCGGCTTCGCGCGGGCCTGGATGACGTTGGGATTGGCACATGCGGTCGATGCCTTCAATGCCTTCACGCCAGATTCAGCCGCTTCGGTCGAGCGCTGGCGAGAATGCGTGGAAAAGGCTCTGGCGCTCGACCCTACCGATCCGATGACGCGCCTTTACATGGGCGCTCTCCGCGCCATTGACGGCGATATCAGCGGGGCCGCAGAGGAATACGACCGGGCGCTGGCCCTGGCACCCAATGACGCCGATGTGCTGTCGATGCTTGCCTCAAGCCGAGCTCTCGTGTGTGGAAATCCGGAAGAAGGCTGTGCTCTTGCCGAACGGGCGCTTCGCCTCAATCCGCAGGCTCCGAGTTGGTACTACGCGCAGCTCGCCCGGGCGCGGTTCGTCGCCGGTCGCTATGCCGACAGTCTGTCGTCGCTGCGCCAAAGTCCGCCGGATATTCCCGTCACTCTGATGTTCCGTGCCCTGTGTCACGCGCTGCTTGAAGAGCCGGCGCAGGCGCAGTCGATCGCCAGGCGGATTGCCGTCGAGTTTCCAAGGTTCACCGTCGAGAACTTCATCCGAACCTATCCCGTCACCAATCCTCTGGCCCTCGCTGCGATTAAGGAAGGGGCTCGTCGCGCAGGTATAGCGTAGAGCCGAAAACGGTGCCTAGCTGAGGAGGGGGACGCGCTTCCTGGATATGCCACTTGGTAAGCCGGGCCCCGCTTCCGGCACAGGCTGAAGGTCTGCTTCGTAGCGCTAACTGGGCGCTGGCGTGACCCCTGCTAAGCTTCCGCTCCTGGCGCAACGTGCTCGTCTGGCAGATGAGACGAACGGCAACTTCCCGCCCATCTCGGCCATTGGCGGCAGCCTGCTGATTGAGTTTTGACCCTAAGGCGCTTTTTGGGACGTGGCCGGTCTCGAAGCAGGTCAGGTACCGAGTTCTTCGACTTCCTCGACGAGTTGCGGACGCTGGTGCAGATAACGCGTCGCCTTGCGCTTGGCGATGATATCGGCCCAGACGCGTTCCACTTGTGTGGCGGCCAACCCGGCCGCCTGCCCCACCACCTCAGCCGCCACGCCGTTGTTGAGACCGTAAAGGCAGAGATCCATACGGTCATAAGGAAGCGAGAAGTAGAACTCCTCCTGGGTCTGCGCCAGCGAGTAGGTATCGGTGGTCGGAGGCCGGTTCAGGATTTCCTCCGGAACACCGAGATGGGCCGCCAGCGCATAGACCTGCGTTTTATAGAGGTGGGCGATCGGCTTGACGTCCGCGGCGCCGTCACCGTTCTTCACGAAGAATCCCTGATCATATTCCAGCCGGTTCGGTGTTCCAAGAACGGCGAAGTTCAGACGATCAGCATGATAGTATTCGATCTGCTTGCGGGTGCGCTGCTTCATATTGGTAGCGGCGACGACGCCGAGATAGACAGGCAACGACATTCTCAGTTTCGTCTGCTTGCCTTCGGGATCCTGCACCACCAGCGACGAGATATTATAGCCTTGGCCCTCGAGCGCGTTCGCGATCACGATCTTCGAGGCCCAGCCTGCGCCGTATTCCGGGACCAATTCGCGGATGAAGGCGTCGCGGCGCTGGTAGCAGCCCATCGCGCGCAAGGCCGGCCCGATATCCTCCGTCACAGCCTCGACACCGAAAGTTTCGGCGACGAGGCGGCCGAGCCGCAGACTTTCAGGATCGGAATCGCTTTCCGGCATGAACAGGCAAAGCACATTCTTGGGGCCGACGGCTCGTGCCGCCAACGCGACCGACACGCTCGAATCGATCCCGCCCGAAAGACCGAGCACAAGGCCCCGCTTGCGAAGCCCGCGCAACTGCTGGCGCAAGGCCGTTACGATACGGTCCGTTTCGGTGATCAGGTCGATTGCCAGAGCCTGCGCCAGAAAGGTCCGCGCATCCTCGGTCGGGCGAACATTCATTGCGCGGCCTCCATGGTTTCTGCCGCAAGCCGACGGCTGACCTTGCCGGTATCGGTCTTCGGCAGCTCGCGGCGGAACTCGATGACCTTGGGGACCATGAAGTCCTCAAGGTGGCGCGCACAGTGGCGTATGATATCCTTTTCGCTAAGCGCTGGGTCGGACCGTACGATAACTGCGCCGATCGCATGCCCGAGCACGGGATCCGGCACACCGACAACCACCGCTTCCGCGATGCCCGGATGAGCATGAAGCACGGCTTCCACTTCCTTGGGCGCCACCTTCTCTCCCCGCGACTTTATGATGTCGTCCTTGCGGCCGACGAAATAGAGAAAGCCGTCCTCATCGGCCCTGAACAGATCGCCGGTGTAGAGAACCTTCTCCCAAGGGTTCGGGCCTGGGCGCAGGGTTTGTTCCGTCGCAGCTTCGTTTCGCCAATAACCCTGCATGACGTGCGGCCCGCGAATGACCAATTCACCTGCTATGCCCGGCGGCACTCGTTGCCCATGGTCGTCGACGATAAAGGCTTCGGTGTTTGGAATGGCTATTCCGACCGATCCCGGCCGGCGGTCGAGCTCCTCGGGCGGCAGATAGGTGCAGCGCTTGCATTCCGTCAGGCCATACATCGAATAGAGCCTGACACCGGGAAAAAGGAACCGCAAGCGTTCTATGTGAGCCGGCGGCAAGGCAGCCGCCGTGTTGGAAATATAGCGAAGGCTGGGCAGGAAGCCCGGCGCCAGATCACGCATCTGCAGGATCATCGCTGCCATCGTGGGCACGAGCGGAAGCCCGGTGACGCCTTCCTGGCGGATGCGTTCAAAGACCGCCTGGGGAAAAGCGAAGGACTTCTCGAGCACGAGCGTGGCGCCGAGCCTGACAGCCATCAGCAACTGATAGAGGCCGTAGTCGAAAGCGAGGGGCAGAACATTCAAGATGATGTCGTCTGGGGAGTTGCGCAGATAAGTGATGATGGAGCCCGCCGCCGCGTCGCAATTGCGGTGCGTCATCATCACGCCCTTGGGCCGGCCGGTCGAGCCCGAGGTGTAGATCAACATCGCAAGATCGACGTCAACGCCGCGGTGGTCAATCTCCCTGGCTTGGAGCGTCAAGCAATCCGCCAGGGACATCGCCCCTGCCGGGCATTGATTATCGGCAGCAACGGTGGAAGCCACGAAGATGCCGGTCTTGCCGGAGGACGTCTTGCCGGACGATCCGCACGCCTCGGCGACCACGGGCATCAGTTTTGCTTGCGTGAGGATCGCAGCTGCGTCGCAATCGCCGATGATGTAGGCCAGCTTTTCGGCCTTGGTGGATGCATTGATCGGACTGAAAGTCGCGCCTGCTTTAAGAACTGCGAAAATCGAAACCGCAGCCTCCCAGCAATTGTCCATGAAGATCAGGACCCGGTCGTCGCGACTGACGCCATTCATGAAAAGGGCGGCGGCCAGGCGGCTCGAAAGATCGTCCAGCTCTTCATAGCACAGCCTTTTGTGCTCGGTGATCAATGCCGTTTTGGCTGGATGGGCAGCGGCCTTCGCCGTCAGAAAATGTTCGATCCGCACGGACGCTCCTCGCCGATGGCGCCTACGCTGCCAGCGCTTCTGCCTTTGCCTTGATGAAGGCTGAGATGCGGTCAATCGAATCCAGATTGGCCGGTACGATGTCGGCATCGACCATCGCTATGCCGAAATCATCCTCTATGAATGCCACGAGCTCCAACACGGCCGTCGAGTCGATGATGCCGTTCTCGATCAGTGATACGGAGTCTGCAAGCTCGTAGGACGTGTCCCCGAACAGGAAGTTGTCGACGATAAAGGTTTTGACCTTGTCCTTGATTGCTACCATGATTTTTCATTCCCTCGATTTCTCAGGCCGCTCGTGCTGCACCGACCTTTTCGCCAGTGAAAATCTTCTGCCACA
Organism: Mesorhizobium sp. M1307; assembly: GCF_040318155.1. Lineage (NCBI taxonomy): Bacteria > Pseudomonadati > Pseudomonadota > Alphaproteobacteria > Hyphomicrobiales > Phyllobacteriaceae > Mesorhizobium > Mesorhizobium sp. M1307. The sequence continues at coordinate 118,901 of NZ_JAMYLR010000010.1, forward strand.
GTTGCGTCGACAAAATGCCGACGAAAGCCGCATTGTCGCGGAATCCGGACGCTGGCTGCAAGCGGCATTTCTCGTGCAGGTTCGCCACCGCCTTGGCGTTGAATAGTCCGCCGGCGGCGATGCTCGCTTCGCTCAGTGAGTCGCGTACGTAGTCCAGTTCTCCCGCTCCAACGAAGGAGCGGGCTTCCGGTGCCCGGTAAGGCTGTTTGGTGCGCTCGCGGATGGCCGTCGGAAGCAGGTGCTTGGCAGCTTTGCGCAATATGTGTTTTTCCACCAGTCCCTTCAGCTTCATCTCCGGCGGAAGTCTGGCCGCAAACTCCACCAAGCGATGGTCAAGGAAGGGGAAACGCCCTTCGATACCGTGTGCCATGGCCATGCGATCGCCCTGGCTGGAGAGGATGTAGCCCGGCAGGAGAAAGCGGGTTTCGAGATATTGCGCCTGATGCAGCGGATGCCACCGGGAAAATGCCTCAGGCAACCGGCTGGCCAGGTCCTCGGCTGCGTCATACCCCTTCAATGTCGCGCGCAGGTCACCGGAAAAGAACATCTTCGCCGCTGATGTGGTCTTGAAACGCGGCCGATGCGAGAACAGCGGATCGTCCAGGGCAGCGCTGCCGGTTCCGAAGAACGCAGCCAGGTACTCCACGGACTGCTGTTGCAGGCCCGGCAGATAGGGATAAAGCTTGCGGAACAGTTGTGGCCTTATGCGCGATGCCGGCTGTCGCGCGCAGAAACGGCGAACCCGCGCTTCCTTGAAGACATCATAACCGGCAAAGACCTCGTCGGCGCCTTCGCCTGTCAGCACCACCTTCAAACCGGCCTGGCGAACGAGGCCGGACAGTTGATATAGGGGGGCCGGGGCCGTGCGGATGATCGGCCGCTCGGTAAAGCGGATGACTTCGGGAAACACACCGGCGATATCGCCGGCACGGCAGGCGATGGTTCGATGCTGCGTGCTAATTGCCGACGCCATTTCGGTCTGGAAGGCGCTTTCGTCATGCTCGGCGCTGTCGAACGTCACGGAAAATGTCTGCAGCTTAAGAGGAGTCATGCCGGCCGCGAGTGCCGAAACGAGGGATGAATCGAGCCCGCCCGAAAGGTAAGAACCGACCGGCACGTCGGCGCGCATGCGAAGCCTCACCGCGTCGGTCAACAGGGCCTGCAGTTCCTCGGCCGCGTCGTCCTCATTGGTGATCTTCGATGGCGTATCCGGATACGGGTAGTCTAGGTGCCAATATGGTTTGACCGTGACTTGCCCCTGTGTCGCGATCATCACGCTTGCCGGCTCCAGCTCGTGGATGTTGCGGAAAGCCGTGCGTGGAGCGATCGGCGCCCACAGCGTAAAGATCTGGTCGAGTGCAATCGGATCGATTTCGGCCGAGACGCCGGGTACCTTCAGCAGGGCCTTTATCTCCGACGCAAAGTAGAGCACCCCGTCCTTGCTGGTGTAGAACAGCGGCCGAACACCCATGCGGTCTCTTGCAAGCACCATCCGCCGCCGCCGGTTATCCCAAATCGCGAAGGCGAAATCACCGTTGAGGAGCGACAGGCAGTCTTCGCCCATCTCGTCATACAGCTGCAGGAGAACTTCGGTATCGCTCGACGTGCGGAAGCGTCGGCCCTTGGCCAGCAGCCCTTCGCGCAATTCCACGTAGTTGAAGATCTCGCCGTTGAACGCAATCGTCAAATTGCCGGTTTCGTCGGACATCGGCTGCTGGCCATCACCAATTCCAATCACCGACAGCCGCGCATGCCCAAGTCCAGCCTCGGGCGCTACGAATTTCCCTTGTTCATCCGGCCCGCGATGGGCGATCGCAGACGTCATGCGCGCAAGCAAAGCTTCCGCATCCCGGACTGAACCGAAATAGCCCCCGAATCCGCACATCCACACAGCTCATACTGAACAGCAAGCCACGAAACATAGCGGTCATAAGCGCCTCAAAGGTTAATCAGATACTTTTCAGCAAGCATGTGGTTAACAGGATGTTAGGACAAAATGATGATTTTGCGGACCGACTTGCGCCCCACTCCAGGTGTCACGCTTGAAGGCGTCACGGCGAGCGATGCAAATCACTGCTTCGAGTACGGCCGGTACCAGTCAACAAACTTCTTCAGCCCGTCCTCTATCGAAACGCTAGGCCTGAAGCCGAAATTCCGCTCCAGCGCGGTCATGTCGGCGTAAGTCTTCTCGACGTCGCTCGCCTGCATCGGCTCGTTGTGGCGGATTGCCTTGACCTCGAGCAGCCTTTCCAGAATGTCGATGAAGTCGCCCAGACGCACCGGCCGGTTGTTGCCGACATTGTAGAGCCTGTTCGGCGGAACGTCAGCCGCCGGCGGCTTGTCGAGCACGGCGACAACCGCCTTCACAACATCGTCTATGTAGGTGAAATCGCGCCACATTTCGCCATTGTTGAAGACCCGGATCGGCTTGCCCTCGAGCATCGCCTGGGTGAACATCCAATAGGCCATGTCGGGACGGCCCCAGGGACCGTAGACCGTGAAAAACCGCAGGCCGGTCTGCGGTATGCCGAACAGATGGGCGTAGGTGTGGCTCATCAACTCATCGGTTTTCTTGGTGGCAGCGTAAAGCGAAACGGGCTTGTCGACCTGATCGGCTTCGCTGAACGGCACGCTGCGGTTGCCGCCATACACCGAGCTCGACGAGGCATAGACCAGATGCTCGAATGCCGGTTCGGCGCGACAAAATTCGAGCACTTCGAGGTGGCCCATGACATTGGAGCGGATATAGAGCCGCGGATTGTCGAGTGAGTGGCGCACGCCCGCCTGCGCGGCAAGGTGCACGATCCTAACGATGCCTTGCCCGGCCAAAGCGGCTGCAAGCGCGCCCTGTTCGGCAATATCGATCTGGTGGAACGAAAAATCCTTGTGGGGCAGAAGGCCGGCAAGCCGCCCCTTTTTGAGCGCCAGATCGTAATAGTCGTTCATGTTGTCGACGCCGACGACCGCTTCTCCCCGGTCGAGCAGATGGTGGCAAACGTGGCTGCCAATGAACCCCGCGGCTCCGGTGACAAGTATAGGCAACAAGCTTCTCCACGCGCATAGCCGGGCCGGTATCTGGAGCGGCAGATCCGGCCCATTTTGTCGTGCTATAGTCGAAAGCCGAGGTGGAGACCACCATTAAGCTGATGTGTCAGCTTGCCTCGCGCATGGCTTCGGCCGCCTGCAGGTCAACCGACACCAGTTGGCTGACGCCTTGCTCGGCCATGGTCACCCCAAACAGCCGGTCCATGCGCGCCATGGTGATCGGGTTGTGTGTGATGATGACGAAGCGCGTTTCGGTGGTTGCGGCCATTTCGTCCATCAGATTGCAGAAACGCTCGACATTGTGGTCGTCGAGCGGCGCGTCGACTTCGTCGAGCACGCAGATCGGCGCCGGGTTGGTCAGGAACACGGCGAAGATCAGCGACATCGCCGTCAACGCCTGCTCGCCGCCGGACAGAAGCGTCATCGTCTGCGGCTTCTTGCCGGGCGGTCGCGCCAGGATCTCGAGCCCCGCTTCGAGCGGATCGTCGGACTCGATCAGTTGCAGCTCGGCGGTGCCGCCGCCGAACAGGTGCGAAAACAGCCGTTGAAAATGGCCGTTGACCACCTCGAAGGCAGCGAGCAGCCGCTCGCGGCCTTCACGGTTCAGGCTGTGGATCGCCTGCCGCAGCTTGCGGATCGCCTCGATGATGTCGTCGCGCTCTGAAACGATGGCCTCCAGCCGGTCCGACAATTCCTTCTGCTCCTCCTCGGCGCGCAGATTGACGGCACCGAGCCGTTCGCGTTCGACCTTCAGCCGGTCGAGCTGACGCTCGATCTCGGCCATTTCGGGCATCGGGCTGCCGGGTTCGAGGCCGGTGTGGCGGATCACCAGATGCGGTGGCGTGTTCAGCGTTTCCTGGATGCGCGCCTCGACTTCCAGCCGACGCTCGTCGGCGGCGGTCAGCCGCTCTTCGGCGCGAACGCGAGATTCGCGCGCCTCGGCCAGCGACTGGATGGCAGCAGTCGCAGCCTTGTCCAGCTCGGACTGCCGGTTCTCCGCTTCCTGCAAGCGGTCGCCCGCTGCCTTGCGCAGGCTTTCGGCCTCGGCGAGTTGCGACAGCAGGGCGCGCCGCTTGGCGTCAATCTCGTCGGGGGCGTCGGCCAGTTGCTCGCGCTCGGCCTCGGCCTCTGCCTTGCGTTCGCCGAGCGCCGCGATCTGCGTCGAGGCGTTTTCGGCGCGCTCGACCCAGTTGCGCCGTTCAACGCCGATGGCGTCGAGCCGACGCGCACGTGCCTCGGCTTCCCGCCTCAGGCCCTCGTGAACGGCACGCGCATCGGCAAGGGCGGCGCGGTCGCGGGCGACGTTGGCGGCCGACTGCTCGAGCTGCAATTGCAGATCGCCGAGATCGGGCGCGTCCTGCAGCAGCATTTCCGCCTCGACGAATGCCGCCGCCGTTTCCTCATGGCTATCGACAATGCGTGCGCGCGCCTCGTCAAGTGCTGCACGCCGGCTCGACAGCTCGCCGCCGGCTTTTTCGGCCTCGGCCAGCGTGTTGCGGGCAGCGTCGAGCCAGTGCTGGGCGTCGCGCCCGGCCTGTCGGGCGTTGCGTTCGGCATCGCTCGCCTGGGCAAGCGCCTGTTCGGCCTGGGCAAGGGCTTGTTCAGCTTCGCGCAGGGTGCGCGTGGCATGGACTGCTTCGGCATCGAGCTCGGCCAACCGGTTTTTCTGCGCCAGCCGCTGCGCGGCGGCGGTCGGGGCATCGGCGCTGGCGGTGAAGCCGTCCCAACGCCAGAGCGCGCCTTCGCGGCTGACCAGCCGTTGACCGGGAGCAAGCAGCGTCTGCAGCCGTCTTCCGTCGGCGGCTTCGACAATGCCGATCTGGGCCAGCCTGCGGGCCAGCTGTGCCGGCGCACGCACAACGCTGGCGAGGCTCCTTATGCCTTCGGGCAATGCGGCGTCGGCAGGCTGGATTTCGCTCTGGCCCCAATGTACCGGCGCACTGCGGTCGAGCGGCACGTCGAGATCTTCGCCAAGCGCGGCACCCAGCGCCGTCTCGTAGCCACGCTCGACGCTGATCTGCTCCAGCACCGAGGGAAATAGATCGCCGCTGGCGGCGTTGAGGATCTTGGCCAGCGTGCGGGCCTCGGTTTCGATCCGCGCCAGCTCGGCCTTTGCGTCCTGAACCGGTGGGCGGGCAGCACTTTCGCCTGCACGCGCCTCGGCGACCGCCTGTTCGGCGGCAATGGCGGCTGCCTCAGCCTCTTCGAGCAGCGTCAGCGCCTGATCGACCAGCAGCCGCTTCTCGGCGGGATCGGGCAGGCCGGCGACCCTGGAGACGATCTCCGACAGTTCGCGGTCGACATCGGCAAGCTGGCGGGCAAAGCGGTCGCGGCGCTCAGCGGTGTCGCGCAGCGTCCGTTCGATCTGGTTGCGCGAGGCGGCAGCCTCCGCCCGTTCGGCGGTCAGCGCGGTGAGCCTGGCCTCGCTCGAGGCAAGCGTCGATGCCGCCTGCTCGAAAGCCGCGCGGGTGCTGGCCTCGCGCTCGGCGGCGCCGGCGTTTTCGGCGTTGAGCGCGGCTTCTTCGGCGGCGAGGCGTTCGAGGATATCCGCATTGTCGCGGACCATGCGCTCCTCGCGGGCAAGGTCGCCATCGAGCTGTTGCAGTCGGCGGTCGAGCTCAGCCTGGCGGGCGCGGATGCGGCCTGCCTCTTCCTCGATCTGCGCCTTGGCGATCGATAGACGCTGGAAGGCGGCGGCGGCAGCGGCTTCCGCATCGCGCAGGTCCGGCAGCCGGTGGGCGTTGATGCCTTGTTCCCTGGCGGCAGCCATCTGGGCGGCGGCACGGTCACCGACCAGCGCGGTGGCAATCGCCAGCGCCGAACGCGCTTCGCCTTCCTGCGTCTTGGCCAGCGTCCAGCGCAGATGCAGCAGCGTCGCTTCGGCCTTGCGGATGTCGGCCGACAGGTTCTTGAAGCGCGAGGCCTGGCGGGCCTGGCGTTTCAGGCTTTCGATCTGGCTTTCCAGCTCGCCGACGACGTCGTCCAACCTTTCGAGGTTCTGTTCCGCCGCCTTCAGCCGCAGCTCGGCTTCGTGGCGGCGCGTATGCAGGCCGGAAATTCCGGCCGCCTCTTCCAGCAGCGCGCGGCGCGCCTGCGGCTTTGCCTGGATCAGCTCGCCGATGCGGCCCTGGCCGACCATCGAGGGCGAGCGGGCGCCGGTCGACTGGTCGGCGAACAGCAGCTGAACGTCCTTGGCGCGAGCCTCCTTGCCGTTGATGCGGTAGAGCGAGCCGGCCTCGCGCTCGATGCGGCGCGAGACCTGCAACTCGTCGGCGTCGTTGAAGGCGGACGGCGCGGTGCGGTCGCTATTGTCGAGGAACAGCGTGACTTCGGCGGTGTTGCGGGCCGGACGCGTTCCCGAGCCGGAAAAGATGACGTCGTCCATGCCGGACGCACGCATGTTCTTGTAGGAGCTTTCGCCCATGACCCAGCGCAGCGCCTCGACCAGGTTCGACTTGCCGCAGCCGTTCGGCCCGACGATGCCGGTCAGGCCGCGTTCGATGACGAACTCGCCGGGTTCGACGAAGGATTTGAAGCCGAGGAGGCGAAGGCGCGAGAACTTCATTCGCGCCGGCCCATAGCCAAGTTTCGCAAAACTGTGCCGCGGTTTTGCAAAGAGAACCCGCGGCAAGACAAAGAAGTGCGCACGCCGAAGCTACGCCGCTTCGGCGCTGCCGAAACGTCAGAGCAGAGGGTCGATGATGGCCGACATTTCCGCAATCGACATCGCCCCTTTGTAGGTCTTTCCGTTGATGAAAAAGCTCGGTGTGGAATCGACCTTGAATTCGTCGGCGCCGCGCTTCTGGACGGATCTCACATCGTCCAGAAGTTTCTGGTCCGTCAAGCAGGCCTCGAAGGACTCCTGTGTAAAACCGGCAAGCTTGGCGATTTGCAGCAGTGCGTCCTTGGTATTGTTCACACCAACCCAGTTCGCCTGCTGCCTGAACAGTACGTCGACCATCGGGAAATAGTTGTCCTTGGAGCAGCGCGCCAGCATGAAACCGGCCTCGGCGCTGGGATCGAACGGAAACTCGCGCAGTATGTAACGGGCCTTGCCGGTGTCGATATATTTCGTCTTCAGCTCCGGAAAAGTGGTCTCGGCGAAATGCGCGCAATGCGGGCAGGTCATCGATGCATATTCGACGATGGTGACCTTTGCATCGTCCTTGCCGAGCTGCATGTCGGGCAATGCGCCGGGCTTCAGCAGCGCCGCCATATCGACCGTGCCCTGAGCCTCCGGCGCCGCCGCGGCGGCCGGAGCGGCCGGCTTCGCAGGTTCCGGAGCCGCAGGCTTCACATCCTGCGCCTCGGCTTTCTCGCCCGAGTCGCTGCAGGCGGCAAGCAGCGCCACCGCTGGTATTGCGGCCAGCGAAGTCAAAAGGTTTCTGCGGGACAAGGAACGGATCATACGAATCACCTGGCAATAGTTGGATTTTGCAATGCAAAGTCTACAAAAAGCGAGAGTTGGCGCGAATTAAGGCATTACCGCCCCTATTCCAATCGCCAAATCCGGGCATACCATCACGATAGCGCGAGATCACGGCTTCTTTCGACCGAGAATGGTGGCGCCAAGCCGCTCCAGCGAGGCGCGCAGCCCGCCGTCCTCGATCAAACCAACGGTGCCCGACAGCTTCGCTTTCTCGGCCGCAGTCAGCGGCCGCAAACTGGGTTTCGGCTTGTCCTTGCCCGCCATTACCGGCTTCTGCACGATCCTGATGCGACCTATCGCATTGAAACCGAGGAAGGCATTGACCCGGTTGATGATCTCGCCGGTCTCGTGCTGCAGATGCAGCGCCGCCACACCCTCGCAGGCAATCACCAGCACCGCCGGTTCGAAAGGATCGTCCTCGTGCATGCGGCGCGGCCACTGGATCTTTTCCGGGCGCGAGCGGCCGGCAAGCCGCGGCCCGGCAATTTCTTCCCATGACTGGACCAGTCCGATCGACATACCGGCCCGCTTGCGCAGCACCGGGTCGAGGATCTCGGTTGCGAGATCGCTCACCGGAACGGGATTGCCGAAGGGCCTTTTCCCTGCCATGTGCGTTCTCCAGCTTCAGCACCAATGGATTAGGGCCGACCCTCGATCAATGGCACTGCACGACCAGACCCGCAAGGCCGTATCCGGAGACAATGTCGAGATCGCCTCCCGGCTGCTTGGCTGGTACGACGCGCATCACCGCGACCTGCCCTGGCGCGTTTCGCCGCGCACGCTGGCGGGCGGGGCGCGGCCCGATCCCTATCTGGTCTGGCTTTCCGAGGTGATGCTGCAGCAAACCACGGTCGAGGCGGTAAAATCCTATTTCCGGGCGTTCGCAGAGAAATGGCCAACGGTCCAGGCGCTGGCGGCGGCACCGACCGAAGACGTCATGAAGGCCTGGGCCGGGCTCGGCTATTATTCCCGCGCCCGTAACCTCAAAGCCTGTGCCGATCTCGTCGCGCGGCAAGGCGGCCGCTTTCCGGACAGCGAGTCCGGCTTGAAGGAACTGCCCGGCATCGGCGCCTATACGGCGGCGGCGATCGCAGCGATCGCCTTCGACCGACCAGCCGCGGTCGTCGACGGCAATGTCGAACGGGTCGTCTCACGGCTGTTTTCGATCGCCACGCCGCTGGGCGAAGCCAAGGGCGAGATACGCGGCCAGGTCGAACGCATGGTTCCCCCGACAAGGCCCGGCGACTTCGCGCAGGCGATGATGGACCTGGGCGCGACGATCTGCACGCCGCGCCGGCCCCGCTGCATGCTGTGCCCCGTTCGCGAGGATTGCAGCGCCACAATCTCGGGCGACCCCGAACGCTTTCCGGTCCGCCTGCCCAAGGCCGAAAGACCCCTACGCCGCGGTGCCGCCTTCGTTGCCGTCAGGGGCGACGGCGCCGTGCTTTTGCGAAAGCGCGTCGAAAAGGGCCTGCTCGGCGGCATGACTGAGGTGCCGACGACCGGCTGGACGGCGCGCATAGACGGCGCCACCACGGAAGCGGCAGCCCCGTTCCCCGGCGACTGGCGGCGGGCCGGACGCATCGGCCATGTCTTTACTCATTTTGCGCTTGAACTCTACGTGTTCAAGGCGGACACCGACAGCGTCGCCCCGGCCGGGCATTTCTGGTCGCTGGCGCATGAAATTTCCGGGGAAGCGCTGCCGAGCGTCATGAAAAAGGTAATCGAAGCGGCGATACCGGGCGCGACGAAAAAGCAGCGGCCGCGTTGAAAGAGAGAAGAATGACTGAAATCCGCCACATCGTTTTCGACATCGGCAAAGTGCTGATCCACTATGATCCGGACCTGCCCTTCAGTCGCTTGATCCCCGATCCCGACGAACGGAAATGGTTCTTCGACAATGTCTGCACGCATGATTGGAACATCGAGCAGGATCGCGGCCGCAGTTGGGAAGAGGCCGAAGCGCTGGCGATCGCGCAATATCCCGAGCACGCCGAAAATATCCGCAATTTCCGCCGGCACTGGCACGAGATGGTGCCTCACGCCTATGAGGACAGCGTCGCCATCATGATCGGCCTGATCGACAGCGGCCATGACGTGACGATGCTCACCAATTTCGCTGCGGATACGCTCGCCGAGGCCCGCGAGCGCTTCGATTTCCTCAATCGGCCGCGCGGCGTCACCGTTTCCGGCGACATCCGCCAGATCAAGCCGGATCGCGCCATCTATGACCACCACGTCGCCGCGTTCAGCCTCGAACCGTCAGCGACGCTGTTCATCGACGACAGCCAGAAGAACGTCGACGGCGCCAAGGCGGCGGGCTGGCAGTCGGTGCTGTTCACCGATGCAAGGACGCTCAGGGCGGACCTTGAGCGTCTTGGGATCAAAGTGTGATTTGAATCGGTTCCAGGAGTTGGTTGAGCCTTCGCATTAACCGATCTGTCGCAACTCGGAAGCCGTCAGGCGCCCGCCCGCTCCATGCCTAGCCGAGCAATGCGGCGAAGCTCGTCGATCGGGGTCAGGCCGCCGCTGCGCTCATAATGCCAGAAGGTCCATCCGTTGCAGGCGTCCAGCCCCTGCACCTCGGCGCCGATCTTGTGGATCGACCCGGCACTGTCGCCGATGGCCAGCGTGCCGTCGGCGCGCACTTTTGCCGCCCAGCGCTTCTTGGCGTCGTAGAGCGTGGCGCCTGGCGCCACCAAGCCATTGTCGAGAAGCGTGACGAATGCGACGCGCGGCTCAGCCCGCTTGCCGGTCAGTACCGTCAAGTTGGCGCCTTCCAGCGGCCGGACCGCATCGATACGTTCCATGGCGGCATCGATATAGGTTTGTTCGCGCTCGATGCCGACGAAGTGGCGGCCAAGCCGCTTGGCCACAGCCCCGGTGGTTCCTGAACCGAAGAACGGGTCGAGCACGATGTCGCCCGGCCTGGTCGATGCCGTCATGATGCGGGCAAGCAACGCTTCCGGCTTCTGCGTCGGATGCAATTTGTCACCATTGTCGTTCTTCAGGCGCTCGCCGCCGGTGCAGATCGGAAACAGCCAGTCCGAGCGCATCTGGACGTCGTCGTTCGATGCCTTCAGCGCCTCGTAGTTGAAAGTGTAGCCCTTGCCCTTCTGGTCGCGCGATGCCCAGATCATCGTCTCATGCGCGTTCTGGAAACGGCGGCCACGGAAATTGGGCATTGGATTGGTCTTGCGCCAGACGACGTCGTTGAGGATCCAGAAGCCCAGGTCCTGCATCTTTGCCCCGACCCTGAAAATATTGTGGTAGGAGCCGATAACCCAGATCGTGCCGTTGGGCTTCAACACACGGCGCGCCGCCAGCAGCCAGGCGCGGGTGAAGGCGTCGTAGGCCTCAAAACTGTCGAACTGGTCCCAATGGTCGTCGACGGCATCGACCTTGGATTGGTCGGGCCGGTGCAGATCGCCATCGAGCTGCAAATTATAGGGCGGATCGGCGAAGATCACGTCGATCGACTTTTCCGGCAGCCGTTCGAGCGCGGCGACGCAGTCGCCCTTCAGGATCGTATCCAGCCACTCGGATTGCTGGGGAGCATCGGAAAGCTCGTCGAGAAGACGCACGGCAGACATTGTGACACCCAAGGCACGCGTTACTGTTTACTGTCCGTTATGGTTACCGATCAGCGTAAATATTCAGTGAAGCAGCCCGCCGAATTTGCGAAGCACGGCCTGTTGGTGTATGCCGCGCCGCCTGAGCCGTTTGGACCAAAGGCCCTCGGCATTCCCCTCATCCCGCTTTCCGGATCACCATGCCTCAGCCAGACCTTGTCATCTTCGATTGCGACGGCGTGCTCGTCGATTCCGAAATCATCGCCGCGCGGATCGATGCCGAGCTGTTGACCTCGGCCGGCTACGAGATATCGGCCGAGGAGATTTCCGAGGTCTATGCCGGGTTGACTTTCAAGGACATCATGATGCGGGTCGAGGAAAAGTCCCGGATCCCGTTCCAGGCCTCGCTGATCGACAAGGAGGAACAGCTGGTCGATCGTCGGCTGCGCAGCGACGTGCGTGCCATCGACGGGGCGCACGAGGCTGTCGCCGCGGTAGCAGTGCCGCGCTGCGTCTGTTCGAATTCGCGTTCGGAGCGAATCGAATTCATGCTGGAGAAGGTGCAGCTTTTGCCGTTCTTTGCCGGCCGTATCTTTTCCTCGCTGGAAACCCCGACCGGGAAATCCAAGCCGGCGCCGGACGTGTTTCGGTTCGCCGCGGAAAAGCTCAAGGCCGATCCTGCGAACACCTTTGTCATCGAGGATTCGGTGCATGGCGTCACCGGCGCCAAGACGGCGGGAATGCGCGTCATCGGCTTCACCGGCGCGGCGCACAGCTATCCCGGCCACGCCGATGCGCTGACCGAGGCCGGCGCGGAAACGGTCATCCGCCGCTGGGCGGAACTGAAAAGCGTGATCGCCGCGCTGTCGGAATGGTCGGCGGACGCCTGAGAGGCCGCCTCCAACCGCCGTGGCGCGAATGCAGCGGCTTAGTTGGTCGCGGCGGCTTTCTTCTTCCTCGGCTTGTCTGTCGCTACTTTCGGAGCGCCCTCGTCATACCCGGCATACGCCTGGTAGTCCTTCGCCGTCGGCTCCGGAACGACGACGTTGGAATCGGTGAAGACGAACTGCGTGGCACTCGAAGGATCGGTAACCTGGACCTGATAGGAGTGAAGCTGCGAATAGAGAACTTCGGTGCCGTGCATCACCGCGATGCGGATCGGCATGGTGATGGTCCCGGGGGTGAACATCGGGCCAGGCACGACCTTGCCGGCGACGGCTATCTTCATCGACAAGGAGCCGTTGGCGCGGCTGCAGTCGCGGGTCACATCGGTGATCGAGGCCTGATAGATGATCTTGGCGGAATCGTCCGGCTGATCGGCGCCAGCCGCGTCCGCTGCCGGCTGGGCGGCTTCCTCGGCGGCAACATCGGTTTTTTTCTTCGGCTTCGGACCGCTCTTGGCGTAGGTATTGAAGAAGGCGGTGCCGTCCCGCAACGTCACTTTCGGGCAATAGGCCTGCAGCTGGCTGGAAAGCACCTTGGGATCGGGTGGCGGTGGCGGTGTTGTATCCTTTTTGCCGAAGCCGAGAATTCCATTGTCGCTCGATTGGCAACCTGCGGCGGCAAGCATAAAGCCGGCGAGCGCCAGACCCGCGACAAAACGACCGTTGAATGAATGAAACGCCATGAACTGCACTTCCCTCTCGCAAAGCCGGTGACGTATATCAACCGCGCGGCAAAAATGCGACTGAGCCTGCGCAGAAATCCACCACCTCGCGGCGGGCGAAAATTCCCGGCAGCAATGGAAACGTGACGATGCAATATGTGAGTACCCGCGGGGAAGCGCCCGCGCTTGGATTTTCCGACGCGGTGCTGGCCGGACTGGCACGCGACGGCGGGCTCTACCTGCCGAGCGCCTGGCCGCATTTTTCCGCAGCCGAGATCCGCGCCATGCGCGGCCTTGCCTATCCCGATCTTGCCATCCGTGTGCTGTCGCCGTTCCTCGGCGGCGAGATCGCGGCGCCGGTGTTCGAACGGCTGGTGCGCGAAGCCTATGCGACCTTCCGCCATGAGGCCGTCTGCCCGCTAGTGCAGACCGGGCCGAACAGCTTCGTGCTGGAGCTGTTCCACGGCCCGACGCTCGCGTTCAAGGACGTGGCGATGCAGCTTCTTGCGCGGCTGATGGACCATGTGCTGGCCGAGCGCGACCAGCGCGCCACCATTGTCGGTGCCACCTCCGGCGACACCGGAGGGGCCGCCATCGATGCCTTTGCCGGGCGCAACCGCACCGACATCTTCGTGCTTTTCCCGCACGGCCGCGTCTCGCCGGTACAGCAGCGGCAGATGACGACCTCGACCGCCGCAAACGTCCATGCGTTGGCGATCGAAGGCAATTTCGACGACTGCCAGGGCCTGGTAAAGGACATGTTCAACGACCACGGTTTTCGCGACCGGGTATCGCTGTCCGGCGTCAACTCGATCAACTGGGCCCGCATCATGGCCCAGATCGTCTATTATTTCTCGTCCGGCCTGTCGCTCGGCGCGCCCGACAGGCCGGTTTCCTTCACCGTGCCGACCGGCAATTTCGGCGACATCTTCGCCGGCTATGCCGCCAAGAAGATGGGGCTGCCGATCGAACGGCTGATCATCGCCACCAACGACAACGATATTCTGGCGCGCACGCTGGCGACCGGCGAATACCGCATGAAGGGGGTCTTTTCGACCACGTCGCCCTCGATGGACATCCAGGTGTCTTCGAACTTCGAACGCTTGCTGTTCGAAGCGTCCGGCCGCGATGCCTCGACCGTGCGGCGCTACATGGACGGGCTCAAGCAGTCCGGCGCCTTCACCATCGAGGCCGGCGAAATCGCCAAGATCCGCTCCGAATTCGACGCCGGCCGCGCCACCATGGACGAGGTCGCCGCCACCATCCGCACCACACTTGCGGCGAGCGGCTATCTGCTCGACCCGCATTCGGCCGCGGCCGTGCATGTGGCCGCCGGCAAGGCTACGGGTGAGGTGCCGATGGTGGTGCTGGGCACTGCGCACCCGGCAAAGTTTCCCGCCGCCGTCGAAGCCGCCAGCGGCGTGTCGCCTGCCCTGCCTGCATGGCTAGGCGGGTTGATGAGCGCCGAGGAAAAATACACGGTACTTCCATCCGACCTGAAAATGGTGGAAGATTATCTCGGCCGCCACACGCGGGCGGCGCGTTAGGGAGTAATTGCCATATGGGTGTTGAGGTAAGCCGTCTGTCGAACGGCCTGACAGTCGCCACCGAAACCCTTCCAAGCCTCGAATCTGTTGCCCTTGGCGCCTGGGTCAAGTCGGGCGCACGCAACGAGCGTGACGAAGAGCACGGAATGGCGCACTTGCTCGAGCACATGGCTTTCAAGGGCACCAGGCGGCGAAGCGCCTTCGAGATTGCCTCGGAGATCGAGGACGTCGGCGGCGAGATCAATGCCGCCACCAGCGTCGAGACGACCTCCTATTATGCAAGGGTTCTGAGCGACGACGTGCCGCTGGCCGTCGATATCCTTTCCGACATCCTGCAGGAATCCGAATTCGATCCGCAGGAGTTGGAACGAGAGCAGCATGTGATTCTGCAGGAGATCGGCGCCGCGCACGATACGCCCGACGATGTCGTTTTCGATCACTTTACCGAGACCGCCTTCCGCCACCAGACTATCGGCCGCTCGATTCTTGGCACGCCGGAAACCGTCAAATCCTTCACCTCGAAGCAGCTGCACGACTTCATCGAACGGCAGTACGGCGCCGAGAACATGGTGATGGTGGCAGCCGGCGACATCAAGCACGACGATTTCGTGCGCGAGGTCGAAAAGCGTCTCGGCGGCTTCCGCGGCAAGGCCGACGGCACCGTCCCGCAATATGCGCAATATGTCGGCGGCGATTTTCGCGAGGACCGCGACCTGATGGACGCGCAGATCGTGCTGGGTTTCGAGGGCCGCGCCTATCACGTCCGCGATTTCTATGCCTCCCAGGTCCTGTCGATGATCCTGGGCGGCGGCATGTCGTCGCGACTTTTCCAGGAAGTCCGCGAAAAACGCGGCCTGTGCTATTCGGTCTATGCCTTCCATTGGGGTTTTTCCGACACCGGCGTCTTCGGGGTCCATGCGGCGACCGGACAAAGCGATATTGCCGAGCTGGTGCCTGTGATCATCGACGAGCTGCAAAAGGCCGGTGAAAACATCCTGCAGGAGGAGCTCGACCGGGCGCGTGCCCAATACCGCGCCGGGCTGATCATGTCGGCCGAGAGCCCGGCCAGCCGCGCCTCGCAGATCGCCAGGCAGTTGCTTCTGTTCGGCAGGCCGATCGCCAAGGAAGAGCTGATGGAGCGGCTGGCGGCGTTGACTGTCGAGCGGCTGACGGATCTGTCGTCCCGGCTTTTTTCGACCAAGCCGACGCTTACAGCCGTCGGGCCGGTGGGTACGCTCGCGCCCTATGAGGCCATCCTCGATTCGCTTTCGGGCACGCAGACCACTGCCCGTAAGCTTGCCGTCTAAGCCTATTCGAGCGTCGTGTTCGCGCTCCCTTTCTTTCGCCGCGACCTGCCGGCACTGAAGGGCGAGCTTGTCACGCTGCGCGTACCGCTGACCAACGACTATCGCGAGTGGTCGGTGCTGCGCAGTGAAAGCCGCGCTTTTCTTGAGCCGTGGGAGCCGCGATGGACCCCTGACGAACTCGACCGCACGGCGTGGCGGCATCGTATCGGGCGCTACCGCGAGGACTACGCGCAGGGGACGGCGATCGCCTTCTTCATCTTCGAGAAAAGCAGCGGCAAGCTGGCCGGCGGTATCACCCTCGGCAATATCCGCCACGGGGTCGCCCAAAGCGGCCATATCGGCTACTGGATCGGCGAGCGCTTCAGCGGACGCGGCCTGATGACCGATGCCGTCAAAGTGGTGACGCGTTTCGCCTTCGAAACGCTGCGATTGCACCGGATCGAAGCTGCCTGTATCCCCGATAACGCCCGGTCGATCCGCGTGCTTGAAAAAGCCGGATTCCGGCGCGAAGGACTGCTACGATCCTATCTCAGGATCAACGGCATCTGGCAGGACCATTACCTATACGCCCGAATCGCGGACGATCCGCCGGGCGTTGGAACAAAGGGCTGATTTTGACGAATTTTCTGCGCAACGGGTCGCTGCTTGCCTTTATGCTGGCGGCAATCGTCACGCTCTGCGCGGCATCCTCGGCGTTTGCCGTAGAACCGATCAAGATCGCCCGCGACGACGTTGCGCTCGATCTTTCGGGGGCCGTCTTGATCTACCGGAACCAGGGCGAGAATTTTCAGGTGTCGACCGCGCCAGGCCCGGACGGCATCGTGCGGCGCATCGAGGTCGAGGCCAATGATGCGCGCTCGACCGGTGACTGGGCGGTGTTCGCGCTGGCCAATACCACCGACCAGCAGCTCGACAGGCTGATTGTCGCACCGCATTTCCGGCTGGTGAATTCCGGCCTGTTCTGGCCGGATCTCGGCTCGACCCGTATCGCTGCGATCACGCCCAGCGAAGGCTTTGCGCTCGACCGTCAGACCAGCCCCGACGCCGACGTGTTCCGGGTGACGTTGAACCCGGGAACGGTGATTACCTTCATCGCCGAGCTCGCCTCGCCCAAGCTGCCGCAGGTCTATCTGTGGGACCCTGAATCCTACAAGGATTCGGTCAATTCCTACACGCTGTTTCGTGGCATCGTCATCGGCATTGCCGGCCTGCTGGCGCTGTTCCTGACCATTCTTTTCGTCGTCAAGGGGACCTCGATGTTCCCAGCAACGGCGGCCCTAGCGTGGGCGGTGCTTGCCTATATCTGCGTCGATTTCGGCTTTCTCAACAAGATCATAGAAATCTCACCGGGCAATGAGCAGATGTGGCGCGCCGGAACGGAGGTGGCGCTTGCGGCGACCTTCGTGGTGTTCCTGTTTGCCTATCTCAACCTCAACCGGTGGCACGGCCATTTCAGCTACGGCGCACTGGTCTGGATTCTCGGGCTGGTGCTGATCGCCGGTGTCGCCATCATCGATCCGGCGGTTGCCGCCGGCATTGCCAGGCTGTCCTTCGCCGCCACCGCGCTGACCGGCCTCGGCCTGATCATCTTCCTCGGTATCCGCGGTTACGACCGCGCGATCATGTTGGTGCCCAGTTGGGTGATGGTTCTGCTGTGGCTATGCGGATCGTGGATGGCAATCACCGGCATGCTGGACAACGATATCGCTCAGCCGGCGCTGGGCGGTGGGCTGATCCTCATCATCCTGCTGATCGGCTTCACCGTGATGCAGCACGCTTTTGCCGGCGGCGCGCTGCATCAGGGCCTGTTCTCCGACCTTGAGCGGCAGGCGCTGGCGGTTGCCGGATCGGGCGATACTGTGTGGGACTGGGACGTGCTGCGCGACCGCGTCGTCACTCGTCCCGACGTCAGCATTCAGCTCGGTCTTGCCCCCAACAGCCTCGGCGGCCCTGCCCGCAACTGGCTGCCGGTGCTGCATGCCGACGACCGCGACACGTTTCGCACGACACTCGACGTGGTGCTCGAGCACCGGCGCGGCCGGGTGTCGCAAAACTTCCGCCTGCGCGGCGCCGACGGGCACTATCACTGGTTTTCGTTGCGCGCCCGGCCGGTGATCGGCTCGGACGGCGAGGTCATCCGCTGCGTCGGCACCATGGTCGACGTAACGGAGCAGAAGAAATCCGAGGAACGGCTGCTGCATGACGCCGTGCACGACAATCTGACCGGCCTGCCCAACCGCGAGCTGTTCATGAACCGGCTGGAGGCGATCATTTCGATTGCCCGCACCGAAGAGAAGGTGCGCCCGACCGTCTTCGTCATCGACATAGACCGGTTCAAGCAGGTCAATGACGGGCTCGGCATCTCGGCCGGCGATACCATCCTTTTGACCATCGCGCGGCGGCTGCACCGACTGCTCAAGCCGAAGGATTCGCTGTCGCGCTTTGCCGGCGACCAGTTCGCGCTGATGCTTTTGTCGGAGCAGGATCCGGCCCGCATCGCGGCCATTGCCGATGCCATCAAGCACGCCATCAACAACCCGATCACCTTCGCCAAGCGCGAGATCGTGCTGACGGCCTCGATCGGGCTGATCACCTGGACCGCCACGCAGACCCCGGCCGAGGACATGGTCAAGGATGCCGAGCTTGCCATGCATCAGGCCAAGCGCTTCGGCGGCGACCGGATCGAGCCGTTCCGTCCCGCCTTCCGCACCGTCGGCACCGACCGGCTGCAGTTCGAGTCCGATCTGCGCCGCGCCATCGAACGACGCGAATTCACGCTTGCCTACCAGCCGATCGTGCGGCTGGAGGACGGCAGCGTCGCAGGCTTTGAAGCGCTGCTGCGCTGGGACCATCCGCGTCGCGGCATGATCCCGCCGGCGGATTTCATTCCGGTCGCCGAAAACTGCGGCCTGATCGTGCAGCTTGGGCTGTTCGCCATGCAACAGGCTGCCGAAGACCTGGCGGGATGGCAAAAGCAGATCGGCGATGCGCCGCTGTCGGTCTCGGTCAATCTGTCCAGCCGTCAGCTCATCCGCCGCGACCTGGTCAGCGACGTCCGCTCGGTGATCGCGCGAGCCAACCTGAAACCGCGCTGCTTCCGGCTCGAACTCACCGAATCGCTGGTGATGGACAATCCCGAGCAGACCGCCCATGTGCTGACCAAGCTGAAGCAGCTTGGCATCGGCCTGTCGCTGGATGATTTCGGCACCGGCTATTCATCGCTGGCCTATCTGACGCGCTTTCCGTTCGACACTATCAAGATCGACAAGAGCTTCGTCGACGACGCGACGCCGAAACGTGCGGTGCTGCTCAAATCCATGGTCAACATGGCGCATGAACTCGGCCTGTCGGTTGTCGCCGAAGGCATTTCGGACGAGAGCGATGCGCTGGAGTTGCGGCAGATGGGCTGCGAATACGTGCAGAGCTTCATGTTCGGCGCGCCGATGCCGGGCGACCAAGTGCTGAAGACGCTGAAGGAACAGTATCCGTTGACCCAAGCGTGACAAGTTTCAGGACGTAATGAGGTTCAGGCGTGACCGGCAGCCAGGCTGAGATGCGCGAGATCGATGCCGATCGAGGCGAGGATCCGGTCATATTTGCGATCGATGTCGGCGTCGAACAGAAGCTCGGCACTTGCCGGGCAAGTCAGCCAGCCATTCTCGACGATCTCGTTTTCAAGCTGGCCCGCACCCCAGCCGGCATAGCCGAGCGCCATCAGCGCCCGCCGGGGTCCGCGGCCGGAGGAGATGGCGCGCAATATGTCGACGGTCGCGGTCAGACAGACATCGTCGGACACGGCGAGCGAGGATTCCACCCGGTAGTCGCCCGAATGCAGAACGAAGCCGCGGCTACGATCCACCGGTCCGCCATTGCGCACGACGAAGTCGCGCGCCGGCGGCGGCAGGCGAATTGCCTCCAGCTCGTTCATGATTCCGAGTTGCACGAGCAGGTCCGGAAACAGCATCTGCTGCGTCTGGTTGATGATCAGCCCCATCGCGCCTTCGTCGCTGTGCGCGCAAATGTAGATGACGGAGCGTGTGAAGCGGTCGTCCTTCATGCCGGGCATGGCAATCAGGAACTGATCGTCGAGAAAGCCGGGTCCTGCGGCCGTCCTTTTATGGCGCAACAAATCCATGGCCACAGCGTAACGCGTTTCCGGGGCGTCGAAAAGATGGGCGGCGCCCGATTTGATCAGGCTCAAAAGCCGAAGGTCACGCAAATATGATGCCGGCGGCGTCATGAAATCATTGTGTGGCCATCAACAGACGATCAAATCATCGCCATGCAAAGCTTGAAAATCCTGCTGCTTAGCGTGGCCATTGGATCGGCGACCGGCCTCCCCGCCTCAGCCTCCTCATCGGCCTGGTACAATAGCGAAGGCGGCAGGGTGCGGCTGGTGACGAGCGGCAAGGCCGACGAGGCCGGGCGTCTCCAGGGCGTCCTCGACATTGCGCTGAAGCCCGGCTGGAAGACCTATTGGCGCGATCCGGGTGATGCGGGCGTGCCGCCACAGATCGACGTCTCGGCCAGCACCAACATTGCCGACGCGACGCTTTCGTTTCCGCCGCCGCAGCGCCATGACGACGGCTATGGCAAATGGGCCGGCTACGACCACCCGGTTTCGTTGCCGGTGACGTTCACGCTTGCCGCGCCCGGCCAGCCGGCCGTCATCGATGCGGACATCTTCCTCGGCATTTGCGAAACCATCTGCATCCCGGTGCAGACAAGGCTGACCGTCGATCCCGGCGCCGATCCCGACAACGCCGAGGATGCGGCACTGGTCAAGGCGGGCCTTGCAACCCTGCCCGCCACGGCAACGCCCGATTTCGGCATAAACGTACTGCCGGGCGACCACGAAACGCTGATTGTCGAAGCGAGCTTTCCGGGCAGCCCCGAGGGCGCCGACCTCTTCGTTGCCGGCGAACGCGACTACATGTTCGGTGCCCCGGCACGCAGCGAAAAGGATGGCAAGCTGATCTTTTCGGTGCCGATCCTCGACAGGCCGTCGACAACGCCAACCGATGGCGGCCTGCACTACACACTGACAAGTGCCGCAGGCGCGGTCGAAGGCCTGTTGCCATTCCCGTGATGCCAACGTCTGGACGGTTGCCGGGCGCGCCTTAATTCGCTATCGCAAGGACACTCCCTTCCATTTCCAAGCGAGGACCATCATGACGATCTCCGTTGGCGACAAACTGCCCGATGCGACCTTCAAGACAATGACCGCCGACGGTGCAAAGCCGATAACGACGGGCGAGCTATTCTCAGGAAAGAAGGTCGTGCTGTTTGGCGTTCCAGGCGCCTTCACGCCGACCTGCAGCAACAATCATCTGCCCGGCTATCTGGACAATTACAACGCCATCCTGGCGCGCGGCGTCGACACTATCGCCGTCGTCTCGGTCAACGATGTTCACGTCATGGGGGCCTGGGCCCGCTTCAGCGGCGGTGAAGGCAAAATCCTTTATCTTGCCGATGGCAATGGCGATTTCGCCAAATCGGTCGGCCTCGACGCCGACCTCTCCGGCGGCGGCATGGGGCTACGCTCGAAGCGTTTTTCGATGATCGTCGATGACGGCAAGGTCACCGCGCTCAATGTCGAGACAAAGCCCGGCGTCGACGAATCCGGCGCTGCTCACATTCTCGGACAGCTTTCCGTCTTGGCGACAGCATAGGCCAGGGACGGCGGCGGTCGCCTTCGAGCGCTGCGCGTCGAAAGGATGCTGCCTTTGCATCGGCGCATGATCCTTCCGAAAGCCGACCCGGTTTTCAGGGCCATGCGTCGGCCCTTTGGGACTGCTTGCTTTTGGGGACCTCGATTATGTCTGACATCGTCTGGCGCAGCGTCGCGATCGGCATCGGCGCAACCGCGCTTATGGATGTCTGGGCGATTTTCCTGAGCAAGGTGTTTGCTCAACCGCGGCCGAACTGGGGGCTGGTCGGCCGCTGGGTCTGGCATCTCAGGGAAGGCAAGGTCTTCCATGACGACATTGGCGAGGCCTCGCCCTACCCGCATGAATCAGTACTTGGCTGGGCCTTTCATTATGCTGTCGGCATCGTCTACGGCGTCATACTGGTCGTGCTGGCCGGAACGGCCTGGCTCACCGCGCCGACCTTCCTGCCGGCTTTTATGCTCGGCATCGTCACCGTCGGCGCCGGATGGTTTCTGCTGGCGCCCGGCATGGGCGCCGGCTGGGCCGCTTCGAAGCGGCCCAATCCGATGCAGGTCCGCGCCCTCAATCTTGTGTCGCATACGGTGTTTGCCATCGGACTGTTCGGCACCGCCCTTCTGATCCGCTGACACGCCAGTTCAACCGGATCAATAACTCTGGGTCGAGCGCCCGACCTTCTTGGCCGCCGATTGCCTGGACTGGGTGCCTTCCTTCGGCGGCACGGACGCGAGCACGGGTTTCGCCGACTTCGTCTTGAATGGCGCCATGCCGAGCCGCGCCAATTCGTCGGCGCGCTCGTTCTCAGGATGGCCGGCATGGCCCTTGACCCAATGCCAGGTGACCTGGTGGCGGTTGCGCGCAGCGTCGAGCTGCTGCCACAGCTCGGCATTCTTCACCGGCTGTCGGGCAGCGGTTTTCCAGCCGTTGCGTTTCCAGCCATCGATCCAGCCGAAAATGCCGTCCTTGACGTAATTGCTGTCGGTATAAAGGTCGACGACGCAAGGCTCCTTGAGCGCATTGAGCGCCGAGATGGCCGCCAACAGTTCCATACGGTTGTTGGTGGTCAGAGCCTCGCCACCATGGAGCTCCTTGATTGCGCCGTTGAAGCGCAGGATTGCGCCCCAGCCGCCAGGCCCGGGATTGCCCGAACAGGCACCATCGGTGAAGATTTCAACGCGCTTGGTCATGTCAGTCCATATTCGGAAGGAGAGTTGATCGCCCGGTGGAAGCGCATCCGGCGGATATACTCGGTCGGGTCGCGTTTCATCACCAGCCCGCCGTCCGGGACCGTCAGCCAGTCGTAGAGCCGGGTCAGCATGAAGCGCAGCGCCGAGCCGCGCGCCAGCATCGGCAGCGCAGCTTTCTCGTCACTGCTCAACGGCCGCACGCTTTGGTAGCCGGCAAGCAGCGCCGTGCCCTTGGTCAGATTGAAGGAAAAATCCTTCTCGAAGCACCAGGCGTTCAGGCACGTGGCAACGTCATAGGCGTAGAGGTCGTTGCAGGCGAAATAGAAGTCGATCAGCCCGGACAGTTTCTCGCCGAGGAAGAACACATTGTCCGGGAAAAGATCGGCATGGATGATGCCTTGCGGCAGACCGTTCGGCCAGTTCCGCTCGAAATCGGTGAAATCGGCATCGACCTCGGCCGCCAGTCCCGGCTCGACCTCGTCGGCGCGGGCGCGGGCGGCATTCCACAGCTTGCGCCAGCCATCGATGGCAAGGGCGTTGGGGCGGGTCATCGGAAAATCCGCGCCGGCGAGATGCAGTGCCGCCAGCGCCTTGCCGACCTCGCCGCAATGCGCAGCCGTCGGCCGCCGCAGCGACAGGCCTTCGAGAAAGGTGATGATGACCGCCGGCCGGCCGGCAAGTGTTCCGATCACACCGCCATCATGTGCGGTGACCGGGAGCGGGCACGAAATGCCCTTTCTGGCGAGGTGGGCCATGAGGCCGAGAAAGAACGGCAGGTCAGCCTTGTCGACGCGCTTCTCGTAAAGCGTCAGTATGTAGGAGCCGCTGCTGGTGTGCAGCAGAAAATTCGAGTTTTCGGTGCCTTCGGCGATGCCCTTGTAGGACAACAGGTCGCCGACCGGATAGTTCCTGAGGAATGCGCCGAGCTCGCCCTCGTTGACGTCGGTGTAGACCGCCATCGTTGCTACGCGGCCCCGTTGACGAAGGCCATGTCGGCAGCCGTCAGTTCGACATCGCGCAACACCCGCATCACCGGAAAGTCCTCCGTCTCCGTCGCCGTCACGGCCAGCTCGATGGTCACGTCGAAGCGCTGCCTGAACGCATCGACGATCTCGTCGACGATGATCTCCGGCGCCGAGGCGCCCGCCGACAGGCCGAGCGTCGAAATGCCGGCAATCTCATTCCACGGAATTTCGGAGGCGCGCTGCACGAGAAGCGACATCGAGGCGCCGGCGCGCTCGGCCACTTCGACCAGGCGCCGCGAGTTGGAGGAGTTGGGTGCGCCGACAACCAGGAAGAGATCGGCGCCGGCCGCTGTTTCCTTGACCGCTTCCTGGCGATTGGTGGTGGCATAACAGATCGATTCCGCCGCCGGCGCGTGCAGCTCGGGAAAACGCTGCTGCAGGGCGCGGATGATACCGGCGGTGTCCTCGACCGACAGCGTCGTCTGGGTGACGAAGCCGAGCGCTTGCGGGTCTGCAGGCACGAAGCTTGCGGCGTCGGCCTCGGTCTCGATCAGAGTGACCGCGCCGTCCGGCAACTGGCCCATTGTGCCGATCACCTCTGGATGCCCGGCATGACCGATCAAAAGCACGTGGCGGCCAAGCCGCTGATGGCGCATTGCCTGCTTATGGACCTTCGAGACCAGCGGGCAAGTCGCATCGAGATAGAACAGGTTGCGGGACTTGGCGTCGGCTGGCACCGATTTCGGCACGCCGTGCGCCGAAAAGACGACCGGGCTCTGGCGATGCTCGGGCGGGATCTCGGAGAGCTCCTCTATGAACACCGCGCCGAGGCTTTGCAGCCCTTCGACGACGTAGCGGTTGTGCACGATCTCGTGGCGGACATAGACCGGCGCGCCGTATTTCTTCAGCGCCAGCACGACGATCTGGATGGCACGGTCAACGCCCGCACAGAAACCGCGGGGCTGGCAGAGCCGGATGGTCAGCGGCGGCTTTGTGTGAAGCATGATTGCATCTTACGCTGATTGTAGGCCGGTTGATCGGACTATGACTTCTGAGCTCAAGGCGCGAAATGAGGTGCGCGGCCCTGCCCTGTCAAGGGTAGTGGCGGCGATCATTGGTCTTTCGCCGGGCGGCGGAGCCAGGAGATCAGGACGCCGGCAAGGGCGGCGGCAAGGCCGTACCAGGTTATCGCATATTGCAGATGGCTGTTCGGCAGGTCGATGACGGTGACACCGCCAACTGGCAGCCCGCCGGGGTTGGGCGTGGCGTTCGCATCGATGAAGA
The DNA here is from genome assembly GCF_040318155.1 of Mesorhizobium sp. M1307. Taxonomy (NCBI): domain Bacteria; kingdom Pseudomonadati; phylum Pseudomonadota; class Alphaproteobacteria; order Hyphomicrobiales; family Phyllobacteriaceae; genus Mesorhizobium; species Mesorhizobium sp. M1307. The sequence goes on from NZ_JAMYLR010000010.1 coordinate 143,512, forward strand.
TCGGCACCAGCGCCGCACCTGTCGGCAGGCCGGCGCTCGAAGCCATCGCGTCACGATCTTTCCAGTAGAAGATATTCTTCTGCGGATCATTGTCGGGAAGCATCATCGAGGGCTTGGCCGGCAGCGGGTTGCGGGCGAGCCCCGTCACCGTCACTTTGCCCGTTACCTGCCCCTGCGGCCGCTTGGCTGGGTCCTTGAAATCGTAAGGCACGAAGCCGCGGTTGATCAGCACGAAACGGCCATCGTCGAGCTGTAGCGGCGTGAAGACGTCGAAACCGGACTGGCCTTCCCAGGTGGCGAGGAAATGCCGCTCGTCTTGATGCAGGAAAGTGCCGGTCACTATCACCGGCGTGTAGTCCACGTCGCCGGCGGCAGCAAACCGCTTTTCGAGCTCGGCCAATGGCACGGGCGCCGAATGCGTGCGCTGGTCTATTGTCTCGAGAAGGCCCTCTTTCCAGTGCAGGCGCTGAACCTGCCAGGTGCCGAGCGCCAGCAGGATCAAAAACACGACGATACCCAGGCCGAGCGCCAATGCGCGCTTGGGCTGCGACCGGCCGGCCACCAAACCTGATGCCTCGCTCATTCGCCGCGGTCCAGCCGGCCCTCGGCCGCCTTGTTGCGGTATTGCAGCGTCAGCAGCACGCCCTTGATCAGCCTGAGCGCCGCCAGGCAAAGCACCAGCGTCAGCGGAATCCACAGCAGCAGGTGCAGCCAGAGCGGCGGATTGAGCGTCACCTCCATCCACAACGCCAGGCCGACGACGATAAAGCCGATGATCAGGATAACGAACACCGCCGGCCCGTCGCCGGCATCGGCGAAGGAATAATCGAGGCCGCAATTGGAGCAGCGATCACCGATCGTGAGGAACCCGGAGAACAGCTTGCCCTCGCCACAGCGGGGGCAGCGGCCATGCAAGCCGGCCGAGATCGGATCGATTGGTGGCCAGATCGCCTTGTCGTCGCTCATGAGGTCATCCTAGGAGCATTTGCCGCAAAAGATAAGGCGGCCACGTCGCCGCAGCCGCCTTGTCGATTTCCTCAGCTCGATCTCAGTGCGGTTCGATCATCGCGCCGTTCGATGCCCAGACGTAGATCGAGGCAAACAGGAACAGCCACACCACGTCAACGAAGTGCCAATACCAGGCGGCGGCCTCGAAGCCGAAATGCTGCTTGGGCGTGAAGTCGCCCTTCATGGCGCGGATCAGGCAGACCAACAGGAAGATCGTGCCGATGATGACGTGGAAACCATGGAAGCCGGTCGCCATGAAGAAGGTGGCGCCGTAGATCGAATCCCTGAAGCCGAACGGCGCGTGCATGTACTCATAGGCCTGCACCATGGTGAACAGCATGCCGAGGCCGACGGTCAGCACCAAGCCATTGATCAGGCCCTTGCGGTCGCCGTGGATGAGCGAGTGGTGCGCCCAGGTCACCGTGGTACCCGACAGAAGCAGGATGACGGTGTTGTAGAGCGGCAGATGGAAGGGGTCGAGAACCTCGAGGCCCTTGGGCGGCCAGACGCCGCCGGTGAAGGCGGTACGGGCGTATTGATGGACCTCGCCCGGAAACAGGCTGGCGTCGAAGAAGGCCCAGAACCAGGCGACGAAGAACATCACCTCGGAGGCGATGAACATGATCATGCCGTAGCGCAGATGCAGCGACACGACACGGGTGTGGTGTCCCTCATGCGCCTCCTTGATCGTATCCGACCACCAGGCGAACATCGTGTAGATGACGATCAGCAGGCCGATGAAGAACAACCATGGATTAGCGATGTTGAAACCGAAGATCGGGAAATCGCCGCCCTTGAGATATTGCATGTAACAGACGCCGCCGAACGCGGTCACCAGCGCCCCGACGGAGCCCAGGAAAGGCCACGGGCTCGGGTCGACAAGGTGGTAGTCATGTTGTGGTTTTGCGTGTGCGTCTGCCATGTCAACCCCCGAGGCTTGCTTCGGTATCTGAAATCTTGTTGCGGCGGCCGTCGGCCGGCACCGATGATGCGACCGGCTTGGTCTTGTCGACCGGGAACATCGTGTAGGACAGGGTAATCGTCGTCAGATCCTTCAATTCCGGCGCGTTGACGATGTCGGGATCGACATAGAAGACGACCGGCATGTCCAGCGTCTCGCCCGGCTTCAGCGTCGTGTCGGTGAAGCAGAAACACTCGACCTTGTTGAAGTAAGGTCCGGCCAGTTCCGGCTGCACGTTGAAGGTGGCGCGTCCGGTGATGGGACGGCTGAATTTGTTGGTCGCGCTGAAATGCGCCTCGGCGGTTTCGCCGATCTTGATGGTGATCGAGCGGGCGACCGGCTGGAATTGCCAGGGAACGCCGGCGGTGTTGGCGTCGAAGCGGATGGTGATGTCGCGATCGAGCACCCGATCGGCATATTGCTGGGTCGCCCGTTTGACGGTGCCGCCGTAGCCTGTCGCCTGGCAGAACATCGCGTAGAGCGGCACCGCGGCGTAGGCCATGCCGATCATGCCGCCGAAGAACGCGATGCAGACGCCGGCGACGACGCGGTTCGTGTTTTTCTTCGTAGGATCGGTGACTGTTTGCCTGGTCATTGTGAGCTCACATCGAGCCGGGGAAACTGTGACCAAATTTCACGATGGTCGCGACGTAGAATATGACGACCAGCGCCGCCAGCGCGAAACCGATTGCGGCCGAGCGATTGCGGCGGGCCTTCTGCTGACGTTCGGTCAGCGTGACCAGTTCAAGCTTCTTTTCGATCATGCTCATGCTCCACCGATGGTCAGCGCGCGCGCGACAACGCAATCGCCAAGGTAGGCGGCGAAGATGGCGAAGAGATAGAGCAGCGAATAGCCGAACAAGGCCTTGGCCGGCTTCATCGCCCGGTCGTCATCGGCCATTTGCAGCACCTTCCACGCATACCAGACGAAGCCGGCGCCGAGCAGCAATGCAACGATGCCATAGGCCGGCGTGGTGAAGCCGAGAACCCATGGCAGCACGCCAACCGGTGCGAGGACCAGCGCATAGGCAAAGATCTGGCGCCTGGTCGAGGCCTGGCCGGCGACATTCGGCATCATCGGAATGCCTGCCTTCGCATAGTCCTCCGACTTGAAGAGCGCGAGCGCCCAGAAATGTGGCGGCGTCCACAGGAAAATGATCAGGAACAGCACCAAGCTTTCGAGGCTGACCGATCCGGTTACCGCCGCCCAGCCTATGACCGGCGGAATGGCACCGGCAGCCCCGCCGATGACGATGTTCTGCGGCGTCCAGCGCTTCAGCCAAATCGTATAGATGACGGCATAGAAAAAGATGGTGAAAGCCAGAAGCGATGCTGCCAACCAGTTGACCAGCACGCCGAGCGTCATCACCGACAGAACCGACAGCACCAACCCGAAACTCAATGCCTCGCCCGGTCGGATGCGGCCGGCCGGCACGGGACGGCCGGCGGTGCGCGTCATCACCGCATCGATGTCTGCGTCGTACCACATGTTGAGCGCACCGGAGGCGCCGGCGCCGATGGCAATAGCCAGGATCGCGATCACCGCCAGCACCGGATTGATGGTCACCGGGGCGGCGACCATGCCGACAAACGCAGTGAACACCACCAGCGACATGACGCGCGGCTTCAGCAGGGCGAAGAAATCGCCCGCCGTCGCTTCCGACATGCGGAAGCCCGGCTCGTCAATCAGTCTGTCTTCGGCAAGGGCCATGCGTACTTAAAGTCCATCATTCCGTTGGCCAAAACCGCCGGCCGGCGGTTCCGTATTAAGGAGGCAACCGCCTACTTGATCTTCGGCAACTGTTCCCACTGGTGGAACGGCGGCGGCGAAGGCAGCTGCCATTCCAGCGTGGTCGCACCCTCGCCCCAAGGATTGGCGCCGGCGACCCGCCTCTTCTGGAACGCCTCGAAGACGCCGAAGAGGAAGATGACGACGCCGACAGCCGAGATGTACGAGCCGTAGGACGACACCATATTCCAGCCGGCGAAGGCATCCGGATAGTCGATATAGCGACGCGGCATCCCGGAGAGACCGAGGAAGTGCTGCGGGAAAAAGACCAGGTTGACGCCGACGAAAGTGACCCAGAAGTGGGTGTTGGCGATCACCGGCGAATACATGTAGCCGGTCATCTTCGGGAACCAGTAGTACCAGCCGGCGAAGATGGCGAAGACCGCGCCCAGCGACAGCACGTAGTGGAAGTGCGCGACCACGAAATAGGTGTCGTGCAGCGGGCGGTCGAGGCCGGCATTGGCCAGCTGCACGCCGGTGACGCCGCCAACAGTGAACAGGAAGATGAAGCCGATCGCCCACAGCATCGGGGTCTTGAGCGAAATCGACCCGCCCCACATAGTGGCGATCCACGAGAAGATCTTCACACCCGTCGGCACCGCGATGACCATGGTGGCAAAGACGAAATAGCGCTGGGTGTCGAGCGACAGGCCCGTCGTGTACATGTGGTGGGCCCAGACGATGAAGCCCACCGCGCCGATGGCAACCATCGCATAGGCCATGCCGAGATAGCCAAACACCGGCTTCCTCGAAAAGGTCGAGATGATATGGCTGATGATACCGAAACCCGGCAGGATCAGAATGTAGACCTCCGGATGGCCGAAGAACCAGAACAGGTGCTGGAACAGGATCGGATCGCCGCCGCCGTCCGGGGCGAAGAAGGTGGTGCCGAAATTGCGGTCGGTCAAAAGCATGGTGATGCCGCCGGCCAGCACCGGCAACGACAGCAGCAGCAGGAAGGCGGTAATCAGCACCGACCAGGCGAACAGCGGCATCTTGTGCATGGTCATGCCGGGCGCGCGCATGTTGAAGATGGTGGTGATGAAGTTGATGGCGCCAAGAATCGAGGAGGCGCCGGCTATGTGGATTGACAGAATCGCCAGGTCCATGGCCGGTCCAGGCTGGCCCGATGTCGACAGCGGCGGGTAAAGCGTCCAGCCGCCGCCGACGCCGTAGGCGCCGGGCGCACTCGGGACGAAGGCCGAGAAAATCAGCAGAATGAAAGCCGGCGGCAGCAGCCAGAACGACACGTTGTTCATGCGTGGGAAGGCCATATCCGGCGCGCCGATCATGATCGGCACCATCCAGTTGGCAAAGCCGCCGATCAGCGCCGGCATCACCATGAAGAAGATCATGATCAGCGCATGCGCGGTGGTGAAAGCATTGTACATGCTCTTGCCGCCGTCGATGGCGGCGTCGCCATTCATGCCGTAGACCATCTGCGCCAGGCCAGTGAAGATCTGGATGCCCGGCTCCTGCAATTCCATGCGCATGACGACCGACAAGGCGCCACCGATGCAGCCCGCCATGATCGCGAAGATCAGATAAAGCGTACCGATGTCCTTGTGGTTGGTCGAATACACCCACCGGACCCAGCCATGATACGGCTTGTGGTCGTGGTCGTCGTGAGCTGCAGCGTGCGCCATGGTCGGCTCCGTTCCCTGAATCTTTTCTGGTCGCGGCATCAATTGCCGGCGGCCGCTACCTTGTTCGTGCCATCGACCTCGGCCATCAGCGCCTTGTTGGCGCCGGGAAGGTCGGTCTTGGCTGCCGCCAGCCAGGTCTTGTATTGTGCATCGGAGACGACGCGAATGGCGATCGGCATGAAGGCGTGGTCCTTGCCGCAGAGTTCCGAGCACTGGCCGTAATAGAGGCCTTCCTTGTCCGCCTTGAACCAGACCTCGTTGATGCGGCCCGGCACCGCATCGGTCTTGATGCCGAAGGACGGCATGGCAAAGGCGTGAATGACGTCGGTCGCCGTCACCAGCACCCGGGTCATGGTGCTGACCGGCACCACCATCTCATTGTCGACGGCGAGCAGGCGCGGATACGCGGCGCGATCTTCCTTGCCGGCAGCAGCCCTGTCGGAATCCTGAAGGATCGCGGAATTAAAGGAAAGCGTGTTGTCGACCTGGTATTCGTAGTCCCAGTTCCACTGATTGCCGGTCGCCTTGACGGTCAGCTTGGCTTCTTCCGGCGGCGTGTATTGCGCGGTCAGCAGCTGGAACGAGGGAATGGCGAGACAGAGCAGGATGACGACGGGACCGACAGTCCAGATGACCTCGATCAGCGTGTTGTGGCTGGTGCGCGACGGCGTCGGGTTGACGCTCGCCCGGAACCGCAAAATGCAGTAGGCAATCAGGAAAAGCACCAAGGCGGTGATCACAATGATGAACGCAAACGAGTAGTTCCCGAACCACTCGATCTGCCGCATAATGTCGGTTGCCGGAGGCTGAAAACTGGTTTCCCAAGGTTGGGGCTGGGCTGCATGAGCGGATGCAGCGGCAAACAACGTGGCGGCGGCAGTAGCTACGATTTTGGCGGTTGCCAGGAATTTTCTCATCGCCCTCGTCATCTCCCAGTTCCTCGCGATCGGACCGCAAGAATGTCGAACAATGCCGGGACGGGAATCCCGGACAATTCAAGGCTGGTTCAAACCATACTCTATTTGCCTCCGCAAGAAAGGAGCGCCGGAACCCGTGCGGCATTTTTGCGCGCAAGCGCGGCGCTGGCTTCGTGCGGTGACGGCTCGCCGCGAATCACCAGAGCGGCATCCGGGTAGAATGAGCCGCGCGGCGCGCGGAACCGTCGCAATTAGGGCGAAATTGGCACGGAAAAGCGCATTGTTGCCTGTGTCGGGGCAGATCGCCGGGGTCTCGTCCTTTACTTGGGTTTAGTGCGGCTTAAAGTGCCGTGATTCGCAATGGAGCCGTCATGAACCCTTGGCTTTCGAGAACCTTGGCGAAGGTCATCTTTGTTGCCGCCGCAATAGCGTTGTCCGGCGCCGGCCTGGCCAATGCCGCGCAGCCAAGCGGCACGGTGAAGTCAACGCACGGGGCGTGGTCGATCATCTGCGATACGCCCGCCGGTGCTACATCCGAACAATGCGTGATGATGCAGAACGTCGTCGCCGAGGACCGTCCGGAAATGGGTCTTTCCGTTGTCGTGCTGCGCACAGCCGACAACAAGGCCGAAATCCTGCGTGTGCTGGCGCCGCTCGGCGTGCTGTTGCCCAACGGCCTCGGCCTCAATGTCGACGGCAAGGATATCGGCCGCGCCTATTTCGTGCGCTGTTTCCAGGACGGCTGCTATGCCGAGGTCATCCTGGAAAAACCGCTGCTCGACACGCTGAAGACCGGTACGTCCGCCACCTTCATCGTCTTCCAGACGCCGGAAGAGGGCATCGGCATTCCCGTCGACCTCAAGGGTTTCGCCGACGGCTTCGCCGCCCTGCCTTGAGACTGGGTCTTGTAGCGCGATCCAGTGAGTTGACCGGCCGAGGTCACGGCAAATCTCATTTCAGATTGTCTGTGCGGGCCTTCGCGCCTACATCGTGGGAAACAATCCTCCTGCGAATGGACCTGCCATGAACAGCCTGATCGGCCAATTTGACATTTCCGACGATCGCATCAAGCAAATCGTTGCCGAGACTATTAACGGCGCCGACGACGGCGAACTGTTTCTCGAATATAGCGAAAGCGAATCGCTGATGTTCGACAATGGCAAGCTGAAGACCGCGAATTTCAACACCGACCAGGGTTTCGGCCTGCGCGCCGTCGCCGGCGAAGCCAGCGGCTACGCCCATTCCAGCGATCTCTCCGAAGCCTCGCTGCTGCGCGCCGCCGATGCCGTTTCGACGGTGAAGAGCGGCTATTCCGGCACGCTTGCCGCAGCGCCTGCCCGCACCAACCGCCATCTCTACAGCGACGGAAACCCTATCCCCTCGCCTTCCTTCGAGGCCAAGGCCAAGCTGCTTCAGGAAATCGATGCATGGCTGCGGGCCGAGGATCCGCGCGTCAGGCAGGTGACGGCGTCGCTCGCCGCCTCCTGGCAGCATGTCGAGATCGTGCGCACCGACGGCCAGATGGTGCGCGACATCCGTCCGCTGGTCAGGATCAACGTGTCGGTGGTGGTCGGCGACGGCGACCGCCAGGAGAGCGGCTCCTACGGCATGGGAGGCCGCAAGGATTTTGGTGAATTCCTGATCGAGGACAGCTGGCGGCACGCGGCCAAGGAGGCATTGCGGCAAGCGCTGGTCAATCTCGAAGCGGTTCCAGCACCTGCCGGCACTTTCGACATCGTGCTGTCGAGCGGCTGGCCGGGCGTCATGTTGCACGAGGCCGTCGGCCACGGGCTGGAAGGCGATTTCAACCGCAAGAAGACGTCGGCCTTCGCCGGCCTGCTTGGCCAGCAGGTGGCGGCGAAAGGCGTCACCGTCGTTGATGACGGCACCCTGCCCGAGCGGCGTGGGTCGCTTACCGTCGACGATGAGGGCACGCCATCGGCCCATAACGTGCTGATCGACGATGGCAAGCTGGTCGGCTACATGCAGGACCGCCAGAACGCCCGGCTGATGGGCATGAAAGCCACCGGCAACGGGCGACGCCAAGGTTACGCGCACGAGCCTATGCCGCGCATGACCAACACCTACATGACAGCAGGCGACATGGAGCCGGACGAGATCATCGCCTCGGTCAAGAACGGCATCTATGCCGTGTCGTTCGGCGGCGGCCAGGTCGACATCACTTCGGGCAAGTTCGTGTTCGGCTGCACCGAAGCCTACATGATCGAGAACGGCAAGGTGACGCAACCGATCAAGGGCGCCATGCTGATCGGCAACGGGCCGGATGCCATGCATCGTGTGGCGATGATCGGCAACGACATGAAGCTCGACACCGGCATCGGCATGTGTGGCAAGGCCGGACAGGGCGTGCCGGTCGGCGTCGGCCAGCCGCATCTCAGGATGAACCAGATGACAGTCGGCGGCACCAGGGTTTGATGGAGTTGACGCCGAATTATCGCCGCTCCGGAACAACCAATCCCCGCCGCCCACTGCCTTGTCATCGCTTTAAGTAGGAGTAGCTTGCGCCTTGAATTTGCCGAGAGCTTCGACTATCTTACATTCGTCTTACACCTAAGGACGTGCGCAGATGGCTGCCGCAAAGAAGCTCGTAACTACGGTCTCGACCAAGGGACAGGTCATCCTGCCCAGCGCGATCCGGAAACGGAGGGAATGGCATGCCGGCACACGCCTTCTGGTCGAGGATACCCCGGAGGGCGTGCTACTGAAGCCTGCGCCAGTCTTCGCCGAGACACGGCCAGAGGACGTGTTTGGATCGCTGCGCTATAGTGGCAGGCCGAAGACGTTGGAGGAAATGGACGCGGGCGTGCTCGCCGAAGCGCGGCGGCGCCATGCTCGCAATTGATACCAACCTGATCGTCCGCTACCTGACGGGCGATCACCCGTCGCAGTCTTCCCGCGCCCGGGCGCTGATCGATAGCCAGCCGGTCTTTGTCGCCGTCACGGTGATGCTGGAAGTCGAATGGGTGTTGCGCAGCGCCTACGGTTTTGCGCCGCTTGAAATCGCCCGTACGCTACGGGTGTTTAGCGGGCTTCCCACGGTAGAGGTGGAAGACGGGGCGGTCGTGTCGTCCGCGCTCGACCTCTCGGAACAGGGGTTGGATTTCGCTGATGCGCTGCATCTGGGCAAGTCCGCTCACTGCGCTGGCTTCGCGACTTTTGACCGCAAGTTCGTCAGGGCCGCGAAGGCGGCCGGATACGAACGCGTGCAAGAAGCATAGCAGCTCACAGCGGCCCAGCGCGGCACAAAAGCGCGCCACAGGGTCAGCCTGGTTTCAGGCATAGATGCCGGAGCGGACTGCCTCCAGATAGGCAAGCACCTTGTCCGTCTTGCCTTCGCGAACCAGATCGTAGGCGGTCTTTCCGGCCCAACCGGGGATCGGCTGATGCTTGAACCAGATCGCCGCACGATGTTCATCACCGGCCATCTCGCCGGCCATCGCCAGGATACGGACGATGGGACTCAATGCGGCGTCGACCTTGCGCGCACCGGACTCGGCGGCAAGCGTGTTGCGCGCGAGACCGGTCAGCCCCGCCAGTTCTGTCGTATTGACCCCTAGCAGTTCAGCGACCCGCCTTGGCGAGAGAAACGGCGCCCGCTCCTCGCCGAAGCACGATGGCGAAATTTCGAAGGCTGCGGTGCTCGTGGCAATTCCCTAGCACGGTCTGAACGACGTGCGCTAAAAATGTGCTTTTTTGGTGCGCGTTTCAGGCCCTGGCTGCTAGCGTCTTCGTCTCGGCTTCTCCAACAGCGCCACGGCCTCGACATGCGGCGACCACAGGAACTGGTCGATCGGCGTCACGCTCTTCAGGGTATAGCCGCCGTCCATGAGGATGCGTAGGTCCCGCGCCAGCGTTACCGGATTGCAAGACACCGCGGCGACGAGCGGCACGTCGCAGCGCGCGATCTGCTTCGACTGGTCCTCGGCGCCGGCGCGAGGCGGGTCGAAGACAACGCCGTCAAAGGCATTCAACTCCTTGAATGTGAGCGGCCTCCGGAACAGGTCGCGACGTTCGCCGGTCACCCGCTTCAGGCCGCTGGCGAAACGGAATGCCCGGTCGAGCGCCGCGAGTGCTGCCGCATCGCCTTCCACCGCATGAACCTCCGATCTTGCGGCCAGGCGCAGCGCGAAGCTGCCGCAGCCGGCGAAGAGATCGGCGACCTTTTTGGCGCGCGCGAAATGCTGGCCGACAATGTTGGCCATCGCCTGTTCGGCAGCTTCGGTCGCCTGCAGGAAAGCGCCCGGAGGCACTGCGACGGCGACGCCACCAAACAGGACGACCGGTTTGTTTGGTTCGATAATGACCTCGCCGTCGACCGACAGCCTGGCTAGCCCCTCGGCGATGACGAAGTTGGAAGCGACGCGGCGCTGGTTCTCGCCGAGCTTGCCGGAATCGTGAACCGCGACATCGAGGCCGGAACCGGTCACCGTCACCGCCATGTGGAACGATTTGGTCGTGGTGCAGATCAGTCCGGCAAGCATCCTCAAACGGTCGAGCGCAGCGACGATCTGCGGCGCCGAGATCGGGCATTCCTCGATCGAGATGATCTCGGATGACAGCGCGCGAACGAAGCCGAACTGCATTCCCGCCTCGCTCCGCCGGGCGGTGAAGACGACGCGGCGGCGCGTGTGCGGCGCGCACGGCACCAGCGCCCCGACATCGCAAGCGATGCCCTTGCTCTTCAGCGCATGCACGACCTTTTCGCGCTTCCACCGGTGATAGGTTTCAGTCTCGAGATGCTGGACGGCGCAGCCGCCGCACGCGCCGAAATGCCGGCACGGCGGATCGACCCGCAACGGCGAAGCCTCAAGGACCGACATCAAGGTGGCGCGATCTTTCTCCCGCGCGGCGGTGACGACCTCTCCCGGCAGCGCGAACGGAATGAAAACCTCGCCGGTTTCCGTCTCGGCGATGCCGTCGCCCTGCGAGCCCAACCTTGCGATCGTGAAACGGGTGCTCATCGCTTCTGGGTCTCGACGTCCTTGATGCCGCCGAGCAGGAACTCGCGGTTGCCGTCGCCGCCCTCTATCGGTGACAGATGAAGCCCCAGCGAGCGCCAGCCGGGAATGGCATCGAGCCAGTCCTGCATCAGGCCGGCAATGCGCGCCGCATCATAGGGGTCCTTCAGCAGGCCGCCCTTGCCGATCGCCTCGCGGCCGGCCTCGAATTGCGGCTTGACCAGAAACACAGCTTTTGCGCCATTCCTGGCCAAGGCAAGCGCCGGCGGCAGCGCCAGTTTCAGCGATATGAAGCTGACATCCGAGACGATGAAATCCGGCACACGGCCGCCGAGATCGGCGGCCGATAGTTCGCGCGCATTCAGGCCTTCAATTACCGTCACGCGCGGATCGCCGGCGATGTTGGAGTGCATCTGGCCGTGCCCGACATCGATCGCCGTGACATGCGCCGCGCCGCGTTCGAGCAGCACCTGCGTGAAGCCGCCGGTCGAGGCGCCGACATCGAGCGCTTCGCTGCCGGTGGGGTCGAGGGCGAAATGGTCAAGACCAGCCTTCAGCTTCAGTGCAGCGCGCGACACGTAACCTTGCGCCGGATCGTCAACGACGATGTTGCACTCAGGCAGAACGGCCTGGCCCGGCTTGAGGGCGACGATGCCATCGACCGTCACGGTGCCGCGCTCGACCGCGTCGCGGGCACGCGAGCGGCTGGCAAACAGGCCGCGCTGGACGAGCAATTCGTCGAGCCGCTGGCGTATGCTGGCTGGCGGAAGGGAAGTCATCGGCCTTCATGGCGAAAGCCAACGATGATGGCAAGGAATTTGGCGATCAGACAAGGCATGGTTGGAAAGGCGGTGAGCGCATCAAGCCGCTGCGCTGTTTGTCGAGCCTCGCACGAGACCCGACGCAATGCTAAGAAAGAGATGCCGTTTAGCCGTCGAAACGTGGAGGAGGAACATGCTGACGGGAACCTGCCACTGCGGCGCAGCCCACTGGACCCTGGAGGGCGATCCCGGTTCGATCACTGCCTGCAATTGCACACTTTGCCGTCGCTACGGCACGCTCTGGGCTTACGACTATGTCGACGAACGCATCCGCCTTGCCGGGCCCGTAAGCGCCTATCGGCGCGTCGGAAAGGCTCATCCTTCGCTTGAGATTCTCTTCTGCCCAACCTGCGCTTGCGTCCTGGCCTGGCGCGGTTTGCATCCCGATGCGGCTGGGCGCTACCGCATCGCCGTCAATGTGAGGCTTGCGCCGCCCGAGGCCGTCGCCGATCTCCCGATCGACCATTTCGAGGGTCTCGATACATTCGAGGATTTGCCGAGAGATGGTCGCTATGTGCGGGACATGTGGTTCTAGTTTCTAGAGTCTCTTCGGGATCATGCTTTAGAAGATGGTCCGCGAAACCCGCCGTTCGACGGCCGGCGTCAGACCGTCGCTGCTGTCGCCGGACACCTGTGTGCGCGGCCGGTCAGCGGAACTGGACGCCTTCGGCAAGGTATCGGGCACGACGACGAATTGCGGCGCCTGCTTGTAGGAGAAGCCGCCACGGATCTCGCCGATCTTGCCGGCGACGACGCCCATCACCGCCTCTTCGAGTTTGCGGTCGTAGCGCGTTTCGGCTGTAGCCGACAAGACGACGATGGCCGCAAGCGCGATGCCGCCCAAAAGCGATCTCATTGGTCTGCTTTCCCCTGCCTGTTGCCTTCTAGCAGGGCAGCGTTGAAGAACGGCCAAAGGACACGGTAAGCAAATCGCCAAACGGCAGCGTAAACAGCATGTTACGACTGTTCGCCGGCAATTTGATTCAAGCGTTTGAGATATTGATTCAGACTAGCATCTTGCAGCCAAGTTGAATCGCGTCGGCGTCGCGGGAATGCGTCTAAAAGCTAGGCGCGCTGGGCCTGCGCGGTATGCCCCAGCGCCACGAACACGGTGCGCACGATGCCGGCGCTGTCCAGCCCGGCATCGGCATACATCTTTTCCGGCTTGGCATGGTCGACAAATGTATCGGGCAGCACCAGCGGGCGCACCTTCAGGCCGCTCTCCAGCAGCCCTTCATGGGCCAGGAACTGCAGCACATGGCTGGCGAAGCCGCCGACCGCGCCCTCTTCCACCGTCACCAGTATCTCGTGTGAACGGGCCAGCCGCCGGATCAGGTCCTCGTCGAGCGGCTTGGCGAAACGGGCATCGGCGACCGTGGTCGAAAGCCCGGCCGCGCCAAGCTCCTCGGCCGCGGCCAGGCAATCCTGCAGCCTGGTGCCGAAGGAAAGCAGCGCAACCTTGGTGCCTTCCCTGACGATCCGACCCTTGCCGATCTCCAATACCGAGCCCCGTTGCGGCATCTCGACACCAACGCCGTTACCGCGCGGGTAGCGGAAGGCGATCGGGCCGTCATCGTAGCTTGCAGCGGTGCGTACCATGTGGCGCAGCTCGGCCTCATCGGCCGCGGCCATGACGACGAAACCGGGCAGCGTCGCCAGGAAGGTCGTGTCGAAGGCGCCGCAATGGGTGGCACCATCGGCGCCGACGAAGCCGGCGCGATCGATCGGAAAGCGCACCGGCAATTTCTGGATCGCCACGTCGTGGACGACCTGGTCGTAGGCGCGCTGCAGGAAGGTCGAGTAGATCGCCGCGAAAGGCTTGAAGCCTTCCGTGGCAAGGCCGGCGGCGAAGGTCACCGCATGTTGCTCGGCGATGCCGACATCGAAGGTCCTCGCCGGAAACGCTTCGCCGAACAGATCAAGCCCAGTGCCGTTCGGCATGGCGGCGGTGATAGCGACGATGCGGTCGTCCTCTCGGGCCTCCTGGATCAGGCTTTCGGCAAACACCTTGGTGTAGCTCGGCGCATTGGCGGGCGCCTTGGCCTGGGCGCCGGTGATGACGTCGAATTTGTTGACGCCATGATATTTGTCGGCCGCCGCCTCGGCCGGGGCGTAGCCCTTGCCCTTCTGGGTCACGACATGGATCAGCACCGGGCCGTCGGCATTGTCGCGGACGTTCTTCAGCACCGGGATCAGGTGCTCGAGGTTGTGACCGTCGATCGGGCCGATGTGGTAGAACCCCATCTCCTCGAACAACGTGCCGCCGGTGACGTAACCGCGCGCATGCTCGACCGCTCGCTTGATGGCGCGATCGGCGCGCTCGCCGAGATAGGACGTCAGCTTCTTGCCGAAATCGCGCAAGCCCAGATAGGTCTTGCCCGACGCCAGACGGGCCAGATAGGCGCTCATTGCACCGGTCGGCGGAGCGATCGACATATCGTTGTCGTTCAAGATGACGATCAGCCGGGCATCGAGTGCGCCGGCATTGTTCATCGCCTCATAGGCCATGCCGGCCGACATGGCGCCGTCGCCGATGACGGCAATGACATTGTTGCGGCCATCGGACAGATCGCGCGCCATCGCCATGCCGAGGCCGGCTGAAATCGAGGTCGAGGAGTGGGCTGCGCCGAACGGATCGTATTCGCTCTCGACGCGACGCGTGAAGCCGGACAGGCCGCCCTCCTGCCGCAGCGTGCGGATGCGATCGCGGCGGCCGGTCAGGATCTTGTGTGGATAAGCCTGGTGGCCGACGTCCCAAATCAGCCGGTCGTCCGGCGTGTTGAAGACGTAGTGCAGCGCGACGGTCAACTCGACCACGCCAAGGCCGGCGCCGAGATGGCCGCCGGTGTGGGAAACGACGTCGATCAGTTCGGCGCGAAGCTCGGAAGCCAGCTGCGGCAGGTCGCCTTCGGCAAGCGTGCGCAAATCGGCTGGGACGCGGACCTTGTCGAGAAGCGGCGTATCGGGCTTTGCGTTCACTGTTTGCGAGCCTGGTCAGATTTTCTGTTCATCGTGAAATATGCCGCTGGCCGGCGAATGTAAATGTGGCGGTAACGCGCATCAGCTTTCGGGCAGCGGGATGAACTCTTGCTCGTCTCCAGGAACGATATCGAAGCGGCCCGTCTTCCATTCTTCTTTCGCCTGCTCGATGCGTTCCTTTGAGGACGATACGAAATTCCACCAGATATAACGTTTCGAACCGAGCGAAGCGCCGCCAAACAGCATGAAATGGGCGCCGCGTTCCGATGAGACAACGATCTCATCGCCGGGCCGGAAAACCAGCAGCCGCTCGGCCGGGAAGCGGTCACCGGATATCGAAACCTCGCCTTCCAGCGTATAGATGGCGCGCTCCTCGGCATCGGCCGGGATTTTCACGCTGGCACCCGGCGCCAGCCTGAGATCGGCATAAAGCGTGTCCGAAGCGGTGGCGACCGGGGAGCGCAGTCCGCAAAACGCACCGATGATCACACGGCCGCTAATGCCCTCCGCATCGATTTCGGGCAGGCGCAGGGCCGCGGTGTTCTCGAAGACCGGCGCGACTTCTTCCTTGCCGTCCGGCAGCGCCAGCCATGTCTGCAGGCCGGAAACCGACATCGGCGCGCCGCGCAGTTCTTCCGGCGTGCGCTCCGAATGGACGATGCCACGGCCGGCGGTCATCAAATTCACGTCCCCGGGCTGGATTACCATCTCGGTGCCGAGCGAATCGCGGTGCCTGATCTTGCCGTCGAACAGGTAAGTCACCGTAGACAGGCCGATATGTGGGTGCGGACGCACGTCGAGCGCCTGGCCCGCTCGCAGTACGGCTGGACCCATGCGGTCGAAGAAGATGAAGGGTCCGACCAGCCGGCGCCTGGCCGTCGGCAAGGCGCGGCGAACCTGAAATCCGCCGATGTCCTTGGCGTTCGGAATGACCATCAGCTCGATCTGATCGCTGGCGAAGGCATCGCCCATCTGCGGATCGTTTCGGGAAAGAAGCTCACGCGGTCCCCTCAGGCGAAGCGAAGTGCAGATTTGGCCTTCGCCTTGGCCGCCACCTCTTCGCGATTGCGCGGATACTGTGTCGTCTCGAGACTGTCGAGCAATTCGCGCGCCGAGGCGGCAATGGCCTCGACGGCATGGTCGAACGCATGCTGGTTCTGTTTCGACGGCCGCGTCGTTCCGCTCAGCTTGCGGACAAACTGAAGTGCGGCATCGCGGACCTCGTCATTGGTTGCCGGCGGATCGAAATTGAACAGGGTTTTGATGTTTCTGCACATCGTTCGCAATCTCCTCTCGTCCTGGAGCCGTTTCAAACGGGATGAGTTTTATCCTCAATCGTGATGATGTCCAAAGCCGGTAAGCAAAATTGTCGTTCGAGGCCGCGCCTCAATCCGCGTCCAACGGCTCTGTCCCCACCGGCTTGCCGTCACGCGACAGCCTGATTTTCTCGACCTTGTCCTCGGCCGCCTTCAGCAGCCGGTCGCAATGCGCCTTCAGCGCCTCGCCGCGCTCGTAGATGCGGATCGACTGGTCGAGCGGAACGTCGCCGCGCTCCAGATCGTCGACGATCCTCTCCAGCGCCTCGAGCGCCTGCTCGAAGCTCATCGCCTTGACATCCTCGTTGGTCTCACCAGCCATCGTCTATCCCTTCATCAGCCGCCCGACATGGGCGGCGACTGAAAATGCCAATCCCTGCAGATCGTAGCCGCCCTCGAGCACGCTGACGAGCCGGTTGCGGCTACGGCGCCCGGCTCGTTCGAGCAACTGGCCGGTCGCCCAGTCGAAATCATCCTCGGTCAGGTTGATCTCGGCCAGCGGATCGCGGTGGTGGGCATCGAAACCGGCGGAGATGATGATGAGGTCGGGCGCAAAATTGTCGAGCGCCGGCAGGATGCGTGACAGAAAGGCGTCGCGGAAACTATCGCTGCCGCTCTGCGGCGCCAGCGGCGCGTTGACGATGTTGCCGGCGCCGGTTTCGCTCACGGCCCCGGTTCCCGGGTAAAGCGGCATCTGGTGTGTCGAGCAATAGAGCACCGATGGATCGTCCCAGAAAATGTCCTGCGTGCCGTTGCCGTGATGCACATCCCAGTCGACGACGGCGACGCGGTCGGCGCCATGGTTCTTCTGCGCGTAGCGTGCCGCGATCGCGGCGGTGTTGAACAGGCAAAAGCCCATGGAGGTGGTCTTTTCGGCATGATGGCCGGGCGGCCGTGCGGCGACGAAGACGTTTTCGGCACGTCCGGTGAAGACGTCGTCGACCGCGGCGTTGGCTGCGCCGATCGCGGTCACGGCCGCCTGCCAGCTCTTCGGGCTGGCGGTGGTGTCGGCGTCGATACGGGCGATGCCGGTGTCCGGAATCGCTGCGCGGACACGTTCGACGAATTCGGGCGGATGCGCGTAAAGGATGGTTGCCTCGTCGCCTTCGGGCGCCTGGACGCGATCGAGCGCCGCGAAGGCCTCGTCGTCAAGCACACGCTCTATGGCGCGCAGACGGTCCGGTCGCTCCGGATGACCGGGCGGGGTTATGTGCTCGAGAAAAATCGGGTGGGTGTAAAGTCTCGTGACCATGCCCCGATATAGGCGCGCCTCGCCGCTTTGGCCATGTCTTCGCGCGCTGGTGACGCGATGTTCAACAGGGTTTAGGCAACCGGCGTCGGCTGAGCCCACCGCGAGCCGCCTTGGGATCGGCGAAAAGATGACCTCAGGCCGGTGATCGGTCAACCTCGGGCTGCATCGCCGACGGTCGGTCAGGCTTAGGCAGCTTGCCGGTGCGATTGAGCAGCCCTTCCAGAAGAACCTTGAACGCCTTCACTGCCTTCTTCGACGTCGCTTGGGGATCGTTCGAATTTGCGATCCACTGCGCCGCATGCAACGAGGCGCCGCTGACCAGCCTTGCCGCGGCTTCGGGATCGACGGCGAGAATTGTCCCCTCGTCGCTCAGTCTTTGCAGGCTCTCTGTCATCGAGCGGATGCATGTGCTCTGGCTTGGCCATTGCGATGGATCGCCGAGCACCGCCGGCCCGTCGCGAAGCACAATACGCTGGATCTCCGGCTCCAGCGCCATCTCGATATAAGCGGTGCATTCGTCGACAAAGCCCTGCCAGAGATTGTCCGGCTTGGCCGAAACGACCTTCAGCCGGGCCGACATTTCGGCATCGATCTCGGCGATGACCGCCTGGAGAAGGCCCTTCTTGTCGCCGAAGTGATGATAGAGCGCACCGCGCGTCAGCCCGGCCGATGCCGTGAAGTCATCCATCGACGCTTCGGCATAGCCGAGCGTGCCGAAGGCCTGGCGCGCCGCCCTGATCAGCTTTGCGCGGGTTTCGGCAATCATCTCCCTGCGTGGTCTATGCATGCTCTGGCCCTATTAACATACGTCTCGTATGCCAATTGACATACGCCGCGTATGATCTATTTAAACTCATACGCCACGTATGTAATCGCCGAACCGGCCGTTGTCGAGGAGCCAGACCATGCAAAATCCCTATTCCCAGATCTTTCGCGCGCCCGGCGCCAAGGGCTTTGCCGCCGCCGGCTTCGCTGCCCGGCTGCCGATCGCCATGGCTCCGATCGGGATCGTCGCGATGCTCTCGCAGACCGATGGCGAATACTGGCTGGCCGGCGCCGTCTCAGCGACATATGCGCTGGCCAACGCTTTCGTCGCCCCGCAGGTATCACGGCTGGTGGACCGCCTCGGCCAGACGCGGATTGTGGTGCCGACCACTGTGATTTCCACGCTCGCTTTCGCGATCCTGATTGCGGCGGCCAATCAGGATTGGCCGATATGGACGCTATTCGTCTCGGCGCTGCTCGCCGCCGTCATGCCCAGCATCCCGGCAATGGTGCGCGCACGCTGGACCGAGATTTTTCGCAACCGCCCCGAGCTGAACACGGCGTTCGCCTTCGAGTCGGCGGCGGACGAACTGGTGTACATCGCCGGCGCATCGCTGTCGGTCGGACTGAGCGTCGCGCTTTTCCCGGAAGCGGGAGTGCTCGCGAGCACATTGTTCCTCGCCTTCGGTTCGACGGCCTTCATCCTGCAGCGCTCGACCGAACCGCGAGCCCGACCGGTGGAACATGGTTCAGGCGGCTCGGCAATCCGCCTGCGGCCGGTCCAGATCATCACCTTGGCCCTGATCTTCATCGGCGCGACCTTCGCCACCACGGAGGTGAGCACCGTGGCGATCACCAAGGAGCTTGGCCAGCCAGGGGCCGCCAGCTTCGTCATCGGCGTCTACGCGCTCGGATCGTTCGTCGTCGGCATCATCATCGGCGCCCTGAACCTGAAACTGCCGCTGCAGATTCAGCTTGCCATCGCAATCGCCATCATTGCGCTTACCACGCTGCCGCTGCTCGTCGCCGACACAGTGCCGCTGCTGGCACTGGCCGTCTTTGTCAGCGGCGTGGCAATCTCGCCGACCTTCATCACGGCATTCGGCCTGATCGAGCGGCGCGTGCCCGAGGCGGTGCTGACCGAAGGCGTGACCTGGGTAATGACCGGCATCGGCATCGGCATGGCGCTCGGCTCCTTCGCCGCCGGCTGGGTGGTGGACGCTTTCGGCGCGCAGAACGGGTTCTGGGTATCGGTGGCATCGGGCACAATCGCGCTGGTGATCGTGCTCGCCGGCCAGCGCAGCCTTGTCGCGCCGGACTGCGACATGGCTGCATGCGACGCAGCCGCGGTCGCTGCGGAATAATTTCCGGCGCGTCCGGTCCCGAGGCGGGGCCGGACGCATACCAGCATCGTGAGAATGGCCTAAAGAATCTCGGTTTTGGCGATGTGGATGCCAAAGCCTTCGAGGCCGACATAATGGCGCTCGCGCGAGGCGATCAGATTGATCGAGGAAATGCCGAGATCCTTGAGGATTTGCGCGCCGAGGCCGATCTCGCGCCATTCGTTCTCGCGCCGGCGCGCCTCTTCATGATCCTCGCGGTCGCCGGCAGCCGGCCGCTTGCGCTCCTGATGGGCGACGCCGACCGAGCCTTCGCGCAGATAGACGATGACGCCGCGCTGGCGCTCGCCCATCGCCTTCATGATGGCGTCCAGCCGGTGGCTGGTGCCGAAGACGTCGCTGACCACGTCCTCGGAATGAAGGCGCACCGGCACCTCGACGCCGTCGCGGATATCGCCGAAGACGACCGCCACGTGATGCATGGAATCCCAGGGCAGCGTGTAGGTGAAGACCTGTGCCTTTCCGCCGGGCGTCTCGATGTCCGAACAGGCAACGCGCTCGACCAGCGTTTCCTTGCGTTGCCGGTAGCCGATAAGGTCGGCAACCGAGATCTGCTTCAACCCGTGCTTTTCGGCGAAGGCCTGCACCTGCGGGCCACGCATGACGGTGCCGTCATCATTGACCAGCTCGGAAATGACGCCGACCGGCGGCAGGCCGGCGAGCTTGCAGAGGTCGACAGCGGCTTCGGTATGGCCCGAACGCATCAGCACGCCGCCTTCACGCGCGATCAGCGGAAAGATGTGGCCGGGGCGGACGAAATCGGAGGCGCCGACATTGCCGTTGGCGAGATTGCGCACCGTCAGCGTGCGGTCGTCCGCCGAAATGCCGGTCGTGGTACCATGCTTGAAGTCGACGCTGACGGTAAAGGCAGTGGTGTGGGCCGAATCATTGTCAGCCACCATCGGCGACAGGTTGAGCCGCTTGGCTTCCTCGCGCGGCATCGGCGTGCAGACGATGCCTGACGTGTTGCGGACGATGAACGCCATCTTTTCCGGCGTGCAATGGACAGCGGCGACGATCAGGTCGCCCTCGTTCTCGCGGCCGTCATCGTCCATGACGACGACGATCTCGCCGCGCTCGAAGGCGCGCAGGGCTTCGACGATTTTCTTCTGGTCGTAAGGCATAAGTGCTCGCTTCGCTCGCAGGGAATAGGGGAGTAGGGCAGTACGGGAGTAGGGGAAAGGAAAAAATGCTGTCGTGGGAGCTGCGTAACCTACTCCCCTACTCCCCTACTCCCCTACTCCCCTACTCCCTTCCCGTTTGTCCCCGATGACGCAGATAATGATCGGCAATGGCGCAGGCAACCATCGCCTCGCCGATCGGTACGGCGCGGATGCCGACGCATGGATCGTGCCGGCCCTTGGTCATGATCTCGACGTCGTTACCGTCCTTGTCGATCGACTTTCGCGGCGTCAGGATCGACGAGGTCGGCTTGACGGCGAAACGCGCGACGATCGCCTGGCCGGTCGAGATGCCGCCGAGGATGCCGCCGGCATTGTTGGACAGGAAGACCGGCTTGCCGTCATTGCCCATGCGCATCTCATCGGCATTCTCCTCGCCGGTGATGCGGGCGGCCTCGAAACCGTTGCCGATCTCGACGCCCTTGACGGCGTTGATCGACATCAGGCCGGCGGCAATGTCCTGGTCGAGCTTGGCATAGATCGGCGCGCCAAGCCCCGCCGGAACGCCGTCGGCGACGATCTCGATGACCGCACCGACCGAGGAGCCCGCCTTGCGGATGCCGTCCAGATATTTGGTGAAGACGGCGACGGACGCCGGATCAGGCGTGAAGAACGGGTTTTCGGCGTCGCCGACGAAATTCCAGTTCCAATTGGCGCGATCGATGGATTTATCGCCCATCGACACCAGCGCGCCGCGCACCACCATGCCGGGCACGACCTTGCGGGCAAGCGCTCCGGCCGCCACCCGCGCCGCCGTCTCACGCGCCGAGGAGCGGCCGCCGCCGCGGTAATCGCGCAGGCCGTATTTGACCTCGTAAGTGTAATCGGCATGGCCCGGCCGGAACTGACGGGCTATGTCGCCATAATCCTTGGAGCGCTGGTCGACATTCTCGATCAGCATCGACACCGGCGTGCCGGTGGTGACCATCGTGTCACCGTCCTCATCGAGAATGAAGCCGGACAGGACCTTGACCTCGTCAGGTTCGCGACGCTGCGTCACAAAACGTGACTGGCCGGGGCGGCGCTTGTCGAGTTCGGCCTGGATCTCGTCGCGGCTGAAGCGGATGCCTGGCGGACAGCCGTCGACGACGCAGCCCAGCGCCGGCCCGTGGCTTTCGCCCCAGGTGGTGACGCGGAAAAGATGGCCGAACGTGTTGTGCGACATGGAACCAGCCCTGCCGGCGTCGGAGCCGGCTCAGCGCATGACCCCGAAAATCGGAGCGATTTTCGGAAAGGATCATGCACAAAATCAAAAGTGCTACAGCGTCCTTTGCGCGTCCAGGAGGACGCGCGGCGCTGTCGCCTGCCTTCTATTGGCGTTTTCCACAGTGGTCAAACTGTGATCCCGCGGATTTAGTTTTGACACATTCGATTGGTTTCTGCTCAGTTCCGTTCCGTTGGACCGAGCCGCTGTACCGGCAATGATTAAAGAGGACGATGATGCGTATCCTGATTGGCGCTGTTGCCGCCACGCTGTTGATCTCCACCGCCGCCTTCGCCGGCCAGACCGAAGGCCTGATCAAGAAGGTCGACAAGGATGCGCTGACGCTGACGCTGGACGACGGCAAGTCCTACAAGCTGAACGCCGAAACCGACCTCGATGCACTGAAGCCAGGCATGGACATCGTCCTCGCCTATGACGTGACGAATGGCGAGAACGTCGTCACCGACATGGAACTGCCGGACACCGGATCGACGGAATAGGGCGCGTCGATATTCAGCTGAGGCCGGCCCGACCTGATCTCAACATACGCTACGTCATCGGTCTCAAAGCCACTCCAGGCGCCGGCCGTCCAGTCTGAGCACGCGGTCCTGCGGCACTTCCATGCTGACCGCATCTTGTTCGGACATCCCCAGCACGAAGCGGAACAGCGCGCGCATGACACCACCATGGGTCACGCAGACCGTCTGGCGATCGAGCGCGTCGAACCACGGCTTCACCCGTTCGAGCAGCATCTGATAGCTTTCGGCGCCTTCGCCGGGCGGCTGGAAGTTCCATTTATCGAGGCGTCGGTGCCTGGTCGAACCGGGATCGTTCGCCTCGAGTTCGGCAAAGGTGAAACCCTGCCAGTCGCCAAAGCTCAATTCTACGAGTAGCGGCTCGGTACGATAGGCGTGCGGATCGAGCTTCATCGCCGCGCGCAGGCGCTCCATCGTCTCGCGCGTGCGCCGCATCGGGCTGGCGACAAATTCGAAATCTTCGGGCTTGTCGATGAGCTCGGCCAGCCTGCGCCCGTTGCGGCTAGCCTGCTCGCGGCCGAGCTCGTTGAGGTCGGTATCGGCCTGCCCCTGCAGCCGGGCCTCGGCGTTCCACGCCGTCTGGCCGTGGCGCACGATATAGACGAGCGGGTACATCAGGTCTTCCGGAAGAGGTCAGGCGGTGGCGTCAGTCCTTGACCGTCGAAATATCCGGCGCGTCGACCGCCTTCATGCCGACGACATGATAGCCGGAATCGACATGATGGATCTCGCCGGTGACGCCGCGCGAAAGGTCTGACAGGAAATAGACGCCGGAATCGCCGACCTCCTCCTGCGTCACCGTCTGCTTCAACGGCGAATTGTATTCGTTCCACTTCAGGATATAGCGGAAATCGCCGATGCCGGATGCGGCAAGCGTCTTGATCGGGCCGGCGGAGATCGCGTTGACACGGATCTTCTTGGCGCCGAGATCGACGGCCAGATAGCGCACGCTGGCTTCGAGTGCCGCCTTGGCAACACCCATGACGTTGTAGTGCGGCATCACCTTTTCCGCGCCGTAATAGGTCAGCGTCAGCAGCGACCCACCATCGGTCATCAGCGCCTCGGCACGTTTGGCGATGGTGGTGAAGGAATAGACCGAAATATCCATTGTACGCAGGAAATTGTCGCGCGTCGTCTCGACATAGCGGCCGGTCAGCTCGTCCTTGTCGGAAAAGGCGATGGCGTGGACGAGGAAATCGAGCTTGCCCCAATGGCTGGCGATATCGGCGAACACCGCATCGAGGCTGGCCGGGTCGGTCACATCGCAATGGCCGGCGACATGCGCGCCCAGTTCCGCGGCGAGCGGCTCGACGCGTTTCTTGAACGCCTCGCCCTGATAGGTCAGCGCGATCTCGGCGCCATGGTCGACACAGGCCTTGGCGATGCCGTAAGCGATCGAGCGATTGTTGGCGATGCCAAGGATAAGGCCGCGCTTGCCGGCCATAAGGCCCCGTCCACCCGCCATGTCAGCGCTCTCCGCAAGGTTCTCTACTTTGTGGAGTGCCTATCGCACAGCCACAGTGCCCCTTCAAGCGTTCAAAGCGGACAGTTCGGGGGACAAAGCCGCTGGTCTACAGAGCCGCGCGCCCTTTGGGCGCGCAAAGGACGCTGTAGCGCCTTGACCTTGCAGTCGTGGGCCAGTGGAAAAATCCGACACTGGTATCGGTGTGGCACGGCGGAAGATGACCCTTTGGCGGAAGTTTCGTTGGCCAGCGGCCGAAGTCACGCTCATGACCCCGAGCCGACTTCCATACTTTGGGCCGTTGGCGACCGCCTTGCGCCTCATCTCGGCAATTCAAGTTAGCTCGGCCATTGCCTTAAACCGGACATTATAGGCGACCGCGCTGGGGGCCGGCATTCGAAACCTTTCACAATAGCCGTAATTCCGGAAGCTTCTTAGAAGCGGCCACTTAAGATTAGGCGTCGCCTATTGCAGTCCGATGCGTCCCGTAGCCGACGAAAACGCGGATAAGAAGCTGGACCGCGCTGGAGATCACATCGAAGCCAGTCGATCTCCGCCTGGACAACGGCTCCCGATAAACAGTCCACGCACCGCCGGTATCCCGGCAGCGCCTGGGAAAATTTCAGCCATTGCTCGGTCAGGAAGACGCAGGTGTTCCGTCAGCACGCCCTTTATGATCGATCGTACGTCCGTCGTAGCAGCCAAGTCTGTTCCGCCATGAAGCAGGTCTCGAGCAAGACCGGGCCAGCGATTGCCTACTCGCCCGCCGGCAACGGCGCCACCCATTAACAAGGTGACACTCGCGACGCCGTGATCAGTGCCGCCGTCGGCGTTGGGCACCACGGAACGGCCGAACTCCGTGACCACCAGCACCGCCGTCCTTTTCCAGGCAGGCCCGGACGCTTGGGCAAATGCAATGAGGCCCCGCGCCAGCCCATTCAAACTCCGCGCCAGCCTTCCGAAGTCCGCTCCCTGCGCCACATGCGTGTCGAAGCCGGCCACCTCGAGCATCGCGATCCGCGGTCCGCCCGTAGCTGACAGGGCAAGCGCCGCGCTCCTGGCCGCGTCGCCGAAGCGAGCCGCGTCGCATGCGGCATGTTTTTCCAGCAGGCTTTCGCTGCCCTTTGCGCCGGACGGCCAAGTGCCCTCGGCGCAGAGGCGGACGAGGTCGAGCCGAGGATTGGCCAGCGCAAGATGGGCCAGCATGTCCATCGATCGATCGGCCGGTCTGGCCCGCCACACCGCCTTCTGCCGGCGCGACAGTACAGAAGAAGCCCGGTCGAGCCATCCTGCGCTGCCGCCGTCAATATCGCCGTCGAACAGCGCCGCCTGGGCGGCCGCGTGGGACCGGCCCGCATCCGGAATGGCGGTCGCGGGCACGATGAGCAACTCGCCGCACGAGTAGTGGGGCAGGAGAGACCCGAGCGCCGGATGAAGCGCAAAGAGCCCGTCGAGCTTGAGCATCTCGGCGACGCCAGAGTTCGGGAAAGGCACGAGGGGCCCGCGCGCCGAGGCAAAATGCGGATCGCCGTAGGGCGGCACGGCAGCTAGTGCATCGAGTCCGCCACGCACGTGGACGAGCAGAAGGCGAGGATCTTCGTCCACAAGCGAGGCACCGGCCAGACGCACGCTGCCGAACGCGGACGCCAAGGCCAAACCTTGCAGCGCTGCCCTTCGGGTCAGTTGCATTTAGGCTCGTCCGAACTTGGGTTCACCGGCGTACCCGCGGTCATATACCCTAGCAGATCCGTATTCGGGCTAAGACTTCCCGTTGTCAGAGCCTTGTTAGTCGGCTGCGCGTTGCGAACCAAAAGGCCGGCAAGTGCCGGGGCTGCGAAAGATGTGCCCGAACAGATGTTCCTCCGGAGCTTGCCGTTCTTTCGGCTCTTCCACAGTGACAGGACATTGACGCCCGGTTCGGCATAGGACGCGCCGAACGCCCCCCCGCGCCATAGCGTGTCGCACCAGGCGTTGCTGATGCCTTGGCATTTCCCAGGAGTTGCCACCTGAATATATTCGCTGTTGGAAGCCGAAGCGCTGTATATCGCTCCCACCTTGTTTCCTGTCGTCACAGGCGAAAAATAAGTCGCCGCATTGGCCGGGAAATAAGACTGTACCCAAGGGCCCTCTTCGTCTTCCCGGGGGTTGCCCGCAGCTACCACAACGCGCACCTGACGGTCGGCGATCTGATAAAGAAGGGCGTCGAGAAATTTAAGATCTTGCAACGTGCTTCCGCGTCTGGTGCTCTCCAGATATAATGCACCCCAACTCAAGTTCAGAATATCCCCAGCGACCGCGTTGTCCCGAACATGGCGAAGCGCGAGAAGAGGCGGGCCGAAAATTTCGGTCTTCAGCTTACTGAAGGCCTTTACGATCTTGAGCGGGGCGTCGGGGCTGACACCAACCAGACCTATATACTGGTCGCCCTGCTTGACACGCTTTCCGCCGATAACTGCTGCCACCATCGTCCCGTGCCCTACTGTGTCGTCGAGGCTCGACACGGTCTGGCATGGGCTGCTCGTGCAATCGATGGCTTCCTGAACCTTGAGGAGCCCGGCGGTGACAACGTTCCAATCCACTCCGCTGTCGATGATCCATACGGTGGGCGATCCTGAAGCCACCGGCTGTGGTGACCCGACGACCCTGCAGACGCTGGGAGGGACAACATCCGCAGTCGGCGAGATGCCCAGGAGTTCCGGCCCCTCGCAGGTGGCACCATCGAACAGGTTCACCACGAAAGGATCCGGCTCCTCATATCCCCTGGAGCGCAGTTCTTCGATCTCGCTCTCGGAAAAGGTCCCCGTCACGATGCTGATACCGATATCCGGCATGTCCACCGCGTCCAGCTTGCCCTTGCCTGCGATGAACTTGTTTAGCGCGCCGATATCCTTGCGTAACTCCGCCGCCCTGGCGATGTCGACGATGAAAGTCTTTTCGATGTCACCGCTGTCGGTGAAGCCCTCCTCGCCTGACGCTTCCGGTCTCGCTGTTCCGACAACGGCGAGGAGACAGCCGAGCAACAGCACACGAAGTTGAGCAAGTATCATTCGTACACCCTCCGGCTGTCGTTACTGATACCGCGAGGATCAGAATGCTCCCAATACGGCTTTCTGTCCATGAAAACATCGAGTCGATGCGAGCATGCCGCCTGCGCATTGCTTGCGACAGATGCAAAATGCGTTTAGGCTATTTGCATTGACCTCGGAGGGGAGCCTCGGCGATGCCCAGGGCAGAATTGAAGCCAGGTCGGCAAGTCCAAGAGATCGGCGCAGCGATCGTAGGGGCCTGGCTCAAGCTTTTGCCGGCCTCGTCACGTATCTTGTCCATGGATTCAACAGATCCCCTAACAATTACCATTGATCGGCAGATTTTCGCCGTCGGTGATACTATCAGACTTCGGCCGGAAGCAGGCCGTGCCATCGGCAACATCAGGGTCCGGACCGCCGCCGCCGGAACAGCGCCACATTCGCAGACGCTGACGATAGAAGATCTGAATGGTCAGCCCATAAAATACGAGGATGACCCTCTCGACGGGGGCGACGCGATCCCGAATGCTGCCGCGTATGCGGACCTGAAGCGTGATCTCAAATTGGTGCTGGAAGACATCGTGGAAACGGGAGTGTCTGTCGAAGTTCACGTGGACGAACCGAACTTGATCAACGTGGTGGTGCCCCAGGTGCCGAGGGGGGTCCTGACCCGCAGCGATCTGATCGATTATCTCCACGACTATCACAAATACGCCCAGGGCAGGCACTACCATGACGAGCTCGCCACGGCCGTGCTCTTTGGCTGCAGATAGTCGCCAGTCCCTACTCGGGCAATCCCGCTTCCCGCATGCCGTTGAGCAGCGTGTTGCGGTCTCCGTCCAGCTTGTAAGGTTCCTTGGCGGCGAACCGCCGCCGGGAGAACTCCGGTGCGCCACGCAGAACCAGCAACGTGTAGCTCTTCGCCTCTTGGCTTCGGCCAAGTAGGGCGTTCGCTGCGGCCAGATAGACCTTAACCCAGGTCGGCATGGTGGACGAGCGGCCCAGATCGACAACTGCCTTATCCGGACGGTGGGCAATGAAATGGGCAAGACCGCGGAACGGCCAATACCATGAAGGCTCGTACAGGGGATCGAGCACTCGCGCCCGTTCGAACCAGTCCAAGGCACTTTGGGGCTCGCCGGCAAATGTTTGATAAGTCCCTTGATAGGAGACCTGCTCGGGATCGTGCGGATTGAGTTCGAGCGCGCGTGCGTATAGCTGAGATGCGACGTCGAAATCACGACGGTGGAGGAGCACCCAGCCCAGTATGTTCAGGCAGACTGGATCATTGGGGGAAAGCGCCACCGCTTTTTTTGCGATGTCATAAGCCTCGGCAAGCACCGCATCCGACGGCCCCATGTCGCGAAACCATTCAAGCTGTTTATAGTGGGCGAGCTTGGCGTACGCGCGCCCGTAGGATGGATCGAGCTCGATCGCTCGCTGATACCACTGTCGAGCCTCCATTTCGGCCGCGATGTCGCCCAGGGGCAGGGCATTGCCCCGGAGCACGCACTCATAGGCCGCGAGATTGGCAGGTGGTTTACGCCGCGCCTTCTCGGCGCCTGCGGCCGTAAGACGGCCGATAACGGTCCCGACGATCTTCCCGATCAGTTCGTCCTGGACATCGAAGATGTCCTGCTCGTCCCCGTCGTAGCGCTCGGCCCATAAGCACTCACCCGAGGTTGCGTCGACCAGTTCGCATGTAATGCGCATTCGCCGGCCCATGCGGCGGATGCCGCCTTCAATGACGAAATCCACGCCACTATCCGCCACCAGGTCCACATCCTCGAGCCGCGTCGACGTGTAATGAGACGCAACCGTAAGCTGAGTAAAGCGCGTCAGTTCCGTGACGAAGTCTTCGGTGAAGCCGCCACTGAAATAGGGTTGGACGTCGCCCGCGCTCTTGAACGGGCGAACGAGGATGGAGGGCTTGCTCGGACCAGCCAACTGTGCAGTCGATGCAGGCGGCAGCCCTTTAGGCTTGTGGAACAACGAGTATACGGGAATCGGGCGTGGAATGTTCTTGAGATGCTGTTCGCCGCAAAACTCAAACGGAAGATGAATTTTGTCGCGAACTTCGTCGTGCACCTTTCCGGAAAGGCAGATTCCGCCCGGACTGGCGAACTGTTCCAGGCGCGCGGCTATGTTGACGGTATCTCCAAACACATCGCCATCGGTATCGACAATGATATCACCGAAGTTGATCCCAATCCGGAGAAAAATTTCCTGGCTGGCTTTCGCCGAAGACTGGCCGACAAGCAGTTCCTGGACTTCCACTGCTGACTGCACGGCTTCGAAAGCGCTTGGGAACTCGGCGAGCATCCCGTCTCCGGTCGTTCGCACAACCCGTCCCCGGTGCTGCGTGATCCTAGGCTCTATTTCGTCCTGCATGAGATGCTTGACGAGCGCGAAGGTGCGCTCCTCGTCCCGGGCCATCAGCGACGAGTAACCGACCATGTCAGCAGCCAGGATAGCCGTCAGACGTCGCTGAAGATTGCTGTCGCCCGCGTTCATTCTCTCCCTCGGCGGGTTATATTATGTTCGACGGTGGCTTGACGATATCAAAGCGTCTCGCAGGAGTTTGCATCATACTCCAGTGCGTGTCAGCGTGCGAATGAGCAATTGGTGCCGATAATGTAGAGGATTGAACAGTGAGGGCCGTGCTTGGGTGAAGGGTCCATAAGGCCGGAGCGGCAGGCGGCCGAGGCAGGTGCCGGCGGGTCAAGCCTGGTTTACGGCCCCATCGTGATCACCGATCCCACGCTCGGATGCCCGATCACGGTCGCGGTCGGTCCCGTACGAGGGGCCAGACCTTCTCGTTTTGTGTCAGGGTGGGGCAACAGCACGCAGGAGGCGGCAACCGCCTGCGTGTATGAGGCCGATGAAACCTATTTCGCCCAGATGATCCCTCATGAGCGACTGTCACGCGCCCGCGCCGGCGAATTGCGCGGGCGCGTGATCGAGCCGCCTGCACTCACACTTTTCAGTGACGCGCAGTATTGCGAGCGGCTGCATTGGAACAAAAACGTCGATGATAGCCGCGCGGTCCCGATCCGCTGGCGCAGGTCGCAGCCGCTGGACTGGATCCGGAGTGATCCGCGCTTCAGCACGAGCGAGGCCTGGGTGCCTGCGGGATTGTGCTTTCTCGGGTATCCCAACGATGAGTCATCAGGTCTGCCCCCGGCTGACTCCAATGGTCTTGCGAGGGGATCGAGCATGGAGGACGCGGTCGTGCGCGGCTTCTGCGAAGTCGTGGAGCGCGATGCAACGGCCATATGGTGGTACAATCGGCTGGTTCTGCCTCGGATAGACCTGACTTCGCTGTCGGATGGACTGGCATCCCAATACGCCGATTGGCTGCTGACGCAGAACCGCGAATTGCGGCTTCTGCTCCTGACGCTTGACCTGCCCATCCCCATTGTCGCTGCAATTTCTCATCACGTCGGGGGTGGCGCGATTGCGTTCGGATTCGCGGCCGGACGATCCATGTCGGAGGCGGCCCGGCGCGCGGTGGGGGAACTTGCAGAATGTGAGGCGAACCTAACCCTGCTCAAACGGAACGCCGATACGTCCGGCACGGCGGCCTTCACCCCCGGCGCGCTGCACCTCTATCGGTGGCACATGGACGAGAACATTCATCGCCTTCCTCACCTGTCTGGCAATTCAGCAATTCAGGCCTCTTCGGCCGAGTTGCGACTGGATTGGAACTATTGCCTCGACATCTGCCGCGAGCACGAACTTGAGATCTTTGCGGTCAACCTGACGCACAACGCCGAATCGCCTGTTGCACGAGTGTTTGTACCTGGACTTCGTCCTACCAAGCCCCGGTTGGGCGGCGGCAGGCTCTATGATGTCCCTGTGCGCCTAGGTTTGAGGCCATCAGTTTCCCAGGCCATCCACGAGGTTCCCTTTCCATTGTGATCGTATGGTCGCGGGCATGCCCACCGCGGAAGGCACGCTTTTCACACACGGTATCAAGCGCCAGCCTTTTCGACCGTCAGCTCTTTCGCCGGCGCATCAGCGCCTCGAGCTCGGCGTCGCCGCCTTCCGGCAGCATCAGCCGCACGTGTGCGTAGAAATCGCCGTGACCGCCGGCCTTTTCCGGCAGGCCCCTGCCCTTCAGCCGCAGAACCTTGTCCGAGCTCGACCAAGGGGGGACGTTGACCGCAATCCTGCCGGTCGGGGTTTCGACCGCCACCTTGGCGCCATGCACCGCATCGGCCAGTTCCACCGGCAGGTCGACATGCAGGTCGCGGCCCTCGACGCGGTAGCGCGGGTGCCGGCGGAAACGGATCTTGACCAGCGCATCGCCCGGCTGCCCCGGTCCTTGCTCACCCTGGCCTTTCAACCGGATGGTCTGACCGTCCTCGACATAGGCCGGCAACTTGACCGCCATCTTGCGGCCGTCGGGGAACATCGCCGTCACTTTCTCGGCGGTTGCGGCCTCCTCGATGGTGACGTCCAGCGTCACGTTGAGGTCGGCTGCGGTCGGCATCCGGCGGCCGGCGCCCATGCCGGCACCGCGCTGCTGGCTGAAAG
This sequence comes from Mesorhizobium sp. M1307, assembly GCF_040318155.1. Classification (NCBI taxonomy): domain Bacteria; kingdom Pseudomonadati; phylum Pseudomonadota; class Alphaproteobacteria; order Hyphomicrobiales; family Phyllobacteriaceae; genus Mesorhizobium; species Mesorhizobium sp. M1307. The sequence goes on from NZ_JAMYLR010000010.1 coordinate 175,293, forward strand.
CATCGCCGAAGATCTGGCTGAAGATGTCGCTGTTGCCGTCGAACGGGTCACCACCGGGACGGCCCGTGCGGAATTCGAAATGCGCGCCGCCCGGCCCTTGCTGCCGGCGGAAACCGGCGAAAGGATCGGCGCCGCCGGCCGCACTCTCGAAACCCTGGAACCGCGGTTTGCCTTCGGCGTCGATCTCACCGCGATCGAAAGCCGCCCGGTTCTTCTCGTCGCCGACGATCTCGTAAGCCTGATTGGCGGCGGCAAAACGCTCCTTTGCCTTGGGATCCGGATTCTGGTCCGGATGATACTTCTTGGCGAGCTTCCGGTATGCGGATTTTATGTCCTTGGCCGATGCGTTCTTGGCAACGCCCAGCACCTCATAGGGGTCGCGCATGCTTACTGCCCTGGAGAAGGAGTGGTTCCATGATCGCCTCCTATATGCGCTTGCATAGGAAGAAATTCCAGTGGCTTACCACCATATCGCCGGCGGAAAATCAGAGCGCCTTGAAGTCCTGCATTCGCCAGGCGCTGCCGCCTGCCAGGCATACTTCGCCTTTGAACAGCGCGACGCCGTCGAAGCTCTCGCGCGACGCGGTGAAGCGACGGCATGTCTCACCGTTAGCCCTGAATTCTGCGAGCTCGGTGATGGAGCCGCGCGAGCCGGTGTCGGCATTCGCCCATGGAATGGCCTGCCCGGCCAGTTGCTCGACGTCGGCGGAGGACACGGCGTTGCGGATCGTGGCCTGGTCGGAAGCGCGGTCCTGATCGAGCGGCGTGAGCGAGGCCGGCGTGCTCGAGGTCAGTATCGAGCGGTCCACCTCCGCCTGCTCCAGGCTGAAGCCGCCCCCGCCACAGGCGGCAAGCGGCAGGATGATTGTCACGATCATGGCTTTGGCGCTGGCCGAAGCGATAACGCTCCATTGCCCACTGTCAAAAGCTTGCGCGATACGCGACAATCGGCAATCTCCCCAGCCGGCGACAAATTTGGGAAAACTATGAGCGAAACCGGGTTAACAAGCGGTGACTTTACCGAGGCGGCGGAGCCGTTCCGGCTTTTTGCGGCGTGGCTCGACGACGCTACGAAGAGCGAGATCAACGACCCCAACAGCGTCGCACTGGCGACGGTCGATGCCGAGGGCATGCCGAATGTGCGAATGGTGCTGCTCAAGGGGTTCGATGAGGGTGGCTTTGTCTTCTACACGAATTTCGAGAGCGCCAAGGGCCGCGAGATCCTTGGCAGCATGAAAGCAGCGATGTGCTTCCACTGGAAATCTCTGCGCCGACAGGTGCGGGCGCGCGGCCCGGTGGAGATCGTCACCGACGCCGAAGCCGATGCCTATTACGCGACCCGTCCGCGCGGCAGCCGCATCGGCGCCTGGGCGTCCAAACAGTCGCGGCCGCTGGAAAGCCGCTTCGCGCTGGAAAAGGCGGTTGCCGAATATACGGCGCGCCATGCGATCGGCGAGATCCCGCGGCCAAAACACTGGTCGGGCTTTCGCATCGTGCCGCAGAGCATCGAGTTCTGGCACGACCGTCCGTTCCGGCTGCACGACCGCGTCGTGTTTTCGCGCAACGCCGAGGGCGGCTGGGACAAAATGAGGCTTTATCCGTAGAGCACGACGGTGGAGCGCCGATCTCCCCCTTGTGGGCCCTTGTGGGGCAGATCGGCAGCTTCCGCACCGGCGCCCATTTTTTCAGCCCTTCTTCCTGGTCATGAAGGCGGCCAAGGCCGGGCCGCTTCTGGCGGATTTCCAATTCCCACGATCACGATCTCGTGTGCGTGAAACGTTCCAGCTTGCCGGAACGAACCAGGAAAGGGCTCAACGCGCCGCTGGCGCAAATTCAGGAGGAAACAATGCATTCACTCAGGTTGGTCACGATGGCCGGTCTTGCCTGTCTTTTCGCTTCGCAGGCCTTTGCGGAGGATGCGATGGGGACAATGACGGTGATGAAGGGTGGGGAGGTCATGGCGATCATGCCCGATGGGCATATGGGCACCATGATGCCCGACGCGAAGATGAGCGCCGAAATGATGAAAATGGCGAAACCGATCAAGCATTGCATGATGTTGATGACCGACGCCAAAGGCAAGACATTCATGATCGACACGTCTTCGGCAAAGGCCCAGGCCGAATGTAAAAAAATGGCGATGTGACAAAGAGATCATGGCAAGAAAACCCGCCGGTTGCTGCCGGCGGGTCCACGATGCGAGACAAGGCCAGAAGGTCTAGGCCTTCTTCCTGGTCATGAAGGACGTCAAGGCTGCGCGGGCCTCGTCGGATTTGAGCCGCTCGCGGAAATGCTGGCTTTCCTGGCCGATGCGCTCGACAAGGGCGTCGCGCGAGCCGCGCATCAGGTCGCGCGCGATCTTCAGCGCTTGCGGCGGTTTGGCAGCGATCTGGCCCGCCGCCGCCAATACCGATGCTTCGAGTGCCTCTTCCTCGACCACCTCGTAGATCAGCCCGGCGGCCTTCGCCCGCTCGGCCGAAAAGCCCTCGCCGAGGCCAAGCAGCGCGAAGGCGCCTTGGCGGCCGAGGATCTGCGGCGCGAGCAGGCTCGAACCGGCCTCCGGCACAAGGCCGAGATCGACGAAGGGCGTCCGGAATAGTGTGCGCGGCGTGGCGAAGGTCAGGTCGCAATGCAGGTTGAGCGTGGTGCCGATACCGACCGCAATGCCGTCGACGCCCGAAACCATCGGCTTTTCCACCTTGGCCAGCGCCATCAGGAAATCCCAGACCTCGGAACCGCCTTCGCCGCCCGAGGCGACGACCATGAAATCGGCAAGGTCGTTGCCGGACGAGAAGGCACCGGGGACGCCGAGAAAGACATGGACGCGGATCGCCGGATCGGCGTCGCCGCCGGCAAGAGCCGCCGACATCGTCGCGTACATGGCGCGGGTCAGGGCGTTCTTCTTGTCCGGACGGTTGATGCGGATGATCTGGATGGCGCCCTGGCGCTCGACGAGGATGTGGTCTGTCACGGATTGGTCCTTTGTGAATTTCGGGCCTTTGTGAATTTCGGCGCGTGCGAACGTCAGGCTGAGATCAGCGCCTTGCCGGCAACTGCAAGGCTGTCGGCGCCTTCGACGACGCGCTCTTTGAGCGCGGCCACTTCGCCAAGCAGGTTCTCGGCGAAGAACCGGCAAAGCGCGATGCGGTTTTGGTCGGCAAGCGCGCCGCGCGCCAGATAGGCCCCGCCTGCGGCAAGCGAGATCAGCCTGAGATAGGGCGTGGCGCCGGCCAGCGCCTCGTCCGATCGGCCTTCGGCTTGCAGGTCTTGCAGGAAACGGGTTGCCTGGGAGAGCTCGTCGAGCGCCTGGTCGAGGCGATCGGCGGTGCGGCCGAAGCCTTCAAGGTTCGACGCTCGCGCCGCATCGGCGACGGCCTTGAGTTCGGCGATGTAGCCATGCACATGCCGGCCGCCGCCGAGCGGCAGCTTGCGTGTCACCAGATCGATCGCCTGGATGCCATTGGTGCCTTCGTAAATGGGCGCGATGCGCGCGTCGCGATAAAGTGCTGCGGCCCCTGTCTCCTCGATGAACCCCATGCCGCCATGCACCTGCAGCCCGAGCGAGGCGACCTCGACACCGACATCGGTCGAAAAGGCCTTGGCCAGCGGCGTCAACAGATTGGCGCGTTCCTGCCAGTGCTTTGCATCTTCGCTCTGCGACGCAAGATCGATGGCGTGGGCGCAGGAATAGCAGATGGCACGGGCAATCTGGGTCAGCGCCTTCATGGTCAGAAGACTGCGCTGGATGTCGGGGTGATGCACGATCGGCGCCATGCCGGCACCGCGATAGCTCGCCGCTTTGCCTTGCCGGCGGTCGTTTGCATAGGCGAGCGCCTTCTGCGTCGCCGCCTCGGCGACGGCGACGCCCTGCATGCCGACGGCAAGGCGCGCATTGTTCATCATGGTGAACATGCAGGCGAGGCCCTTGTTCTCCTCGCCGACCAGCCAGCCGATCGCGCCGGGCCTGCTGCCTTCGAAGCCATCGCCATAAATCATCGTGCAGGTCGGCGAAGCGTGGATGCCCAGTTTGTGCTCCAGCCCGGAGCAGAAGACGTCGTTGCGCCTGCCCAGCGCGCCATCGTCTCCGACGAGGAATTTCGGCACCAGGAACAAAGACAGGCCGCGCGTGCCGGCCGGCGCGTCCGGCAGCCGCGCCAGCACCAGATGGATGATGTTGTCGGTGAAATCGTGCTCGCCATAGGTGATGAATATCTTTTGCCCGAAGATGCGGTAGGTGCCGTCGCCGGCCGGTTCGGCGCGGGTTCGCAAGGCATTCAGGTCCGAGCCTGCCTGCGGCTCGGTCAGGTTCATGGTGCCCATCCATTCGCCGGAGACCAGTTTTTCCAGATATTCGACCTTGAGTGCCTTCGAGCCATGCTTGTCGAGTGCTTCGACCGCGGCCATGGTCAGCGTCGGGGCGATGCCGAACGCCATCGAGGCGGAGTTCCACATTTCGAGCGCGGCGACGCCGAGCATGGCCGGCAGCGCCTGGCCGCCATACGCTTCCGGCGCGGACAGCGCATTCCAGCCGCCGCCGATCCAGCGGCGATAAAGTTCCTTCCAGCCAGGCGGGGTAGTGACGGCAGCGCCGTTGAGCACCGCGCCGTGCTGGTCGCCGACCGTGTAGAGCGGCGCCACCTCCTCGCTGGCGAAGCGGCCGGCCTCGGCCAGAATGGCGTCGACAAGGTCCTCGCCGAGTTCGCCAAAATTGCCTGCATCGAGCGCCGGCTTCAAGCCGGCGACATGCTTCAGGGTGAAGGCGATTTCCTCGACCGGTGCCCGATACATGGCGCTCGCTCCTCCTCAGTCCAGCCCTCCCCAGTCTGGCAGGTCTACTTAAGACCTGTGCCGATGCAAAATCATCTGCTTTCGGAGTTCCCTGTCCATCTTCTTTTTACGTAAACGTCAAACTTTGTCACGCGGATTTTGCAATTGCCACGACGCAGGCTAAATTCGGCAAGAGAGAGCAGAACACCGAAATAGGATTGCCTCGTGCTCGCACGACCTGACACCTATCGCTGTAGCGAATGCGCCTGCTCTGGCGGACGGCCGGTTTTTGCTATCATGAAGGTAAGGTCGAGAACGGTGCAGCCTATTGGTCGGATCGCGGCATATTGTGCTCACCACCATGTTCGCTGACCCCTCATCGCAAACGCGAGGCCGAGGGAACGCTGTTGCAAGTGCCGGCGCTCGACCCGTTTCATATCCCCTCTCGCCAGTGACAACCATCAAGACCATCGACGGAGAAGCTGACCGAGCCGTGGCATGCGCGGGCCGCGATCGAAAGCATTTCCTTAACCAGGGCGGTTCAGGATTTGGCTTTGGCCAGCAAGGATCTGCTGTTTGAAAACGCCGGCGCGCCCCCTTGTCCGCTCAGCGCTTCTCCTTGTCGCGGCAGCGATGACGCTGGCGCTGACGCCGGCAAAGGCCTCGGATTTCTCCGAACCGTGGAAGGATGCGGACCGGGCGCTGGTCGTCGACGCCTACGAATACAATTCCATCGACTGGACCCGACTAGCCGCCGACAAGCGTCTTGTCGGCTTCATCAACAAAGCATCGGACGGAATGCCGCCACCCTATTTCTGTTTCGGCGACGAGACCGAGACGCGGCTGTGCAAGACGCTCTGGAAACGCCATGCGATGGCACAGGAACTGTTCCAGACGCGCAAGGTGGTGGCCAAGGCGCTGGGCCTGAAATGGGGTGCCTATCATCTCGCCCGCCCCGGCAACCCCGTGGGACAGGCCAATAATTTCATCAATTTCGTGAAACCCGGGCCGGATGACCTGCTTGCCCTCGACATCGAGGACGATGATCCCACCCAATGGATGTCGCTCGAGGATGCCGAGGAATTCGTGCGCCATGTGCATCGTCGGGTTGGCCGCTTTCCGGTGCTCTACACCAACGACACGACAGCCCGGCATATCGCCGACAACAAGTATAAATACCCGCTCCTGTCCCGGCTGCCGCTGTGGTATGCGCGCTACAAGCCAGACATCGGCGTGCATTTTCCGATGGGCAACTGGCAGGGTTATGCGCTCTGGCAGTTTTCGGCGCGAGCAAATTGCGGCCGGTTCCGCTGCCCTTACAGGGTCGCGGGCACACCCAACGATATCGACGTCAGCGTCGCGCCGATGAACGCCACGGAATTGCGCGCGCAGTGGCCGTTCGGCGGCCTGATCGACGTGCAGCCGGATTATCTCGCCTCGATACCGGTGCCGCTCTCACGCGAAGCCGGGCTCGCCGGCGGCACCATCACTTACGCAAGCGTGACGCCAGCAAGCTTCGAGGAGATGGTCGCGGTATTCAGGGCGCGCCTGGCCAGGTTCAGCAGCGGCTTTCAAATGGCTGCGGCGAAGGCGGCACCGGGCCTTCTGCGCGGGATTGCCGAATATGTCGCCTGGACGCGAAACGAAAAGCGTGCGGCATCGGTGCCAGGATTTGTCTCCACCGCCGATGCGGTCAGCAGCTTCTCGACCGAATTCGACCACGGCTTGCGCTGAGGCCGAAGCATCAGTTCGCCTGCTCGCGCGCCACCGCCAGCCAGCCAATGTCGCGGCGGCAAAAGCCTTGCGGCCAGTCGATCCGCTCGAGCGCGGCGTAGGCCTTCTTCTGCGCCTCGCCGACCGTGCGGCCGGTCGCCGTGATGTTGAGCACGCGACCGCCATTGGCGACGAGTGCGCCGCCGTTGATGGCGGTGCCGGCATGAAATATCTCGACGCCCTCAGCCGCCGCCGCCTCGACGCCGCGGATGACCGAGCCCCTTTCCGGCGTGCCGGGATAGCCCCTGGCTGCCATCACCACGGTGAGCGCCGCCTCGTCGCGCCAGCGCACCGAAGTATGCGCCAGCTGGCCGTCGGCGGCTGCGTTGAGCAGGACGAGCAGATCGTCCTTCAGCCGCATCATCAGCACCTGGCATTCCGGGTCGCCGAAACGGGTGTTGTATTCGATCAGCTTCGGCCCGCTGTCAGTGATCATCAGCCCGGCAAACAGCACGCCGGAAAACGGAGCGCCTGTTTCAGCCATGCCGCGCATGGTCGGCTCGACGATCTCGCGCATGGTTCGGTCGATCATTTCCGGCGTCATCACCGGGGCCGGCGAATAGGCGCCCATGCCGCCGGTGTTCGGGCCGGTGTCGCCGTCACTGAGGCGCTTGTGGTCCTGCGCGGTGCCGAAGGGCAGCGCGGTGGTGCCGTCGCACAGGCAGAAGAAACTTGCTTCTTCGCCGACGAGAAACTCCTCGACCACCACTTCCGCGCCGGCCTGGCCGAAGGAGCCGTCAAAACAGGCGTCGAGCGCGGCCAGCGCCTCGTCAAGCGTCATGGCGACGGTGACGCCCTTGCCGGCGGCGAGGCCGTCGGCCTTGATGACGATCGGCGCACCCGTCTTCTCGACATAGGCCCTGGCCGAAGCCAGATCGTCGAAGCGGCCATAGGCGGCGGTCGGGATGCCGTATTTGGCGCAGAGGTCTTTGGTGAAACCTTTCGAGCCTTCCAGCCGTGCCGCTGCCTTTGACGGTCCGAAGACGCGGATGCCCTCGGCGCGCAGGTCGTCGGCAATGCCGGCGACCAGCGGCCCTTCCGGCCCGACCACGACGAGGCCTATTTCATTCTCGCGGCAAAACCGGACCACCGCTGCGTGATCGGCAGTATCGAGCCTCACCAGTTCGGCTTCGTGGCCGATGCCCGGATTGCCGGGCGCCGCGTAGAGTTTGGTCAGCAGCGGCGACGCCGCGATCTTCCAGGCCAGCGCATGCTCTCGTCCGCCAGAGCCGATCAGCAAAACACGCATGCCCAGATTCCTCGTCATTCCACGACCAGGACTGCGCTATTGCGCCGCGCGCGACGGGTCAAGACATTTGGCTGCCGAAGCGCCGATTGCGCGTGGCGAGCGTGCGGGGGCTGCTTGACGCTTGACGGCATTCGCCTCTGCTGCCACTCCAGCAAAATGGAAACCGTCCAGTCGAAAGCGGCCCAGGGCCGCGTCGCCGATGCGCCGAGCGGCCACTGGGTCTATCGCGTGCTGCCGCGGCGGTTGTGGCCCTATGCGCAGCTTGCCCGGTGGGACCGGCCGATCGGCTGGCAATTGCTGCTGTGGCCATGCTGGTGGTCGGCTGCGCTTGCCGCGAGCGCCTATCCGCGTCCGACGGACCCGCTGCTCTCGCTGCTGCCGTCGCCGTGGTATCTGCTGCTGTTTTTTCTTGGCGCGTTCGCCATGCGCGGCGCCGGCTGCACCTACAATGATTTGGTCGACGAGGACATCGACAACCAGGTGGAACGCACGCGCTCGCGGCCGCTGCCGGCCGGCAAGGTCACGCGCCGGCAGGCCTGGATGTTTGTTGTCGTGCAGGCACTGGTCGGCCTTGCCGTGCTTTTGCAGTTCAACAGCTTCGCCATCTTGCTCGGCATCGGCTCGCTGGTCATCGTCGCCGTCTACCCGTTCATGAAGCGGTACACCAATTGGCCGCAACTCGTTCTCGGCCTTGCCTTTTCCTGGGGAGCGCTGATGGGATGGGCGGTCGAGTTCGGCGATCTCGATGGGCCGGCAATCATGCTCTATATCGGCTCGATCCTGTGGGTGATCGGCTATGACACGATCTATGCGCATCAGGACAAGGAAGACGACGCCATCATCGGCGTGCGCTCGACGGCGCGCCTGTTCGGCGACAATACCAAGGTCTGGCTGGCCGGGCTTTATGGCGGAGCGCTGGTCTGCTTCGCCATCGCCTTTGCCTCGGCACAGGCACCGGTGCCTGCACTGGCCGGGCTGATCGCCGCCGGCGCGCATCTGGCGCGGCAGATCGGCGTGCTCGACATCGACGACCCGGACCAGTGCCTGAGGCTGTTCAGATCGAACAACCAGGTCGGCTGGCTGATCTTCCTCGGCCTGATCGGCGGCGCGGCCTGGGTGGCGCTGAAGCCGCTGGTTTAGCTACTCCCGCGAAATGAGCTCCTCGCCGCCGATGACCAGCCTGAGGCCGAGGTCGCCGGCGCGGCGGCGGGCGAGGAAGCGCGGGCGGCGCATGGTCGAGACGCGACCCTTGCGGCGGTCCTGCGCCGGCAGCGCCTTGATGGCGGCGCCGAGCGATTCCTCCAGCGTGCGGGCAATGCCGTCGGCCTCGATCAGCAGCATCGGCAGGCGGTAGGCGTCGGCCCAGGCGCGCCAGTCAGCGGCGACGTCGTCGAGATCGTCGGCGACCAGCAGCGGCACCGACAGCATCGGGTCATTGTGCAGAAGCTCAAGCGTCACTGTGACATTGCCATCCGGATCCTCCATCGCGCGGGCGGCGACGCCGCGAAACGCGTTGGCGGGCAGAGCGATGATCGCCGGCACGCCGCTCATCTCCAGCGTGCGGCGGATAACCGCGCCGCGCTGGTCGATGGTGAAGGTAACGTCGCCATAGTCGTCGCGGGTGGCGTAGCTCACCACTTGCGGCAGGCGGAATGGGTCGAGGCGCATATTGCGCCCGGCCCAGACTGGCTTCAGTCCAGTGTTCATATCGTGCCTTTCCTGTTTCTCCTGAGAGCCGGTGTTTCCGGTTCTCCGGGCCGGTTTTCCCAGCCTCGTTTGTGGAGAAACATTAGCGCGGGCTTCTTATCCTCGCGCTTAAGAAAGTCGGTTAAATTTTGCTGATCCGGGGCGGATGGTTATCGGAATGCCAACCGGCGCAGGCCGGCGAAAGGATCAGATAACCTTACCCGGATTCATGATGCCGGCCGGATCGAAGGCGGCCTTCACCCTGCGCATCAGCTCGATCGCCATCGGCGGCGCCGTCGCGATCAATTCGTCCCGCTTCAACTGGCCGATGCCGTGCTCGGCCGAGATCGAGCCATGAAACGCGCGCACGACGTCGTGCACGGCCTTGTTCATGACGTGGTAAAGGCCGAGAAACGCCTCGTCATCGCCGTCGACCGGCCGGGAGATGTTATAGTGCAGGTTGCCGTCGCCCATGTGGCCGAAGCAGACGACGCGCGCGCCGGGACTGACCGATTGCACGGCGCCGGCGGCCTTTTCAATGAAGGGCGGGATTGACGCCACCGGCACCGAGATGTCGTGCTTGATCGAGGCACCTTCCGGTTTCTGCGCCTCGGGCAGCACCTCGCGGAAATTCCAGAACGCATCGCCCTGGGCCATGCTTGCCGCGATCACCGCATCGCCGACGATCCCTTGCTCGAGGCCTGCCTCCAGCACCTCCTCGATCAGCGCCCTTGCATCGTCGGCCGAACGGCCCGACGAGATCTGCATCAGCACATACCACGGCCAATCGCCGGCAAGCGGCCGCACCACGCCTTGTGCGTGGGCAAGCGTGAAGTCGTAAGGCCTCTGGCCGATCAGCTCGAAGGCGGTGAGCGCTGCCCCTGCACGGTCCATCGCCAGGCTGAACAGCGACAATGCCGCCTCCGGCGATGACAGGCCGGCAAACGCCACCTCGCGCCCCTTGGGCTTGGGGAACAGCTTGAGCACGGCGGCGGTAATGATGCCGAGCGTACCCTCGGCGCCGACGAACAGGTTCTTCAGATCGTAGCCGGTATTGTCTTTTTTCAGCTTGCGCAGATCGTCGAACACTTCACCGGTCGGCAGCACCACTTCGACGCCGAGGCACAGCTCGCGCGCATTGCCGTAGGCAAGCACGCCGGTGCCGCCGGCGTTGGAGGAGAGATTGCCGCCGATCTGGCAGGAGCCTTGCGCGGCAAGCGACAGCGGAAACAGCCGGTCGGCGGCATCGGCCGCTTCCTGCAGCGTCTGCAGGATGACGCCGGTTTCGACCGTCACCGTGTTGGACAGCGTATCGATCTCGCGGATGCGGTTCAGCCGCGACAGCGACAGCACGATCTCGCGGCCGGATGCGTCCGGCACCTGGGCGCCGACCAGCCCGGTGTTGCCGCTTTGCGGCACGATGGGCGTGCCGGTTTCGGTTGCCAGCCGCATGATGCGGCTGACCTCCTCGACGCTCCCCGGCCTCAGCACCAGCGCCGTCCTGCCGTGCCAAAGTCCGCGCCGCTCGGTGAGGTAAGGTGCGATGTCCTGCTGATCGCGCAGCGCATATTTATCGCCGACGATTGCCGCAAAGCGCGCGATGACGGCGGGGTCGAGATCGGGGGAAATGTCGTTCATGGGTGGAAACTATGGTGCTCAATCCATCTTGTCACGCGGGGCGATCTTGTCACGCGGGGCGGCGGCGCGCGAAAGCCGGTCATTGATCGCCTCGCCCAGCCCGTCGAACGGGATCGGCTCGACGGCGATGGTTTTGGCGCCGCTGCCATCGAGATCCTGCAGATGGGCGAAGAGATTGCTTGCCGCCTCGCGCAGGTCGCCGGTCTCCGACAAATTGCGCAGTGCGGCTGCATCGCGCCAGCCTTCGGCACGGCGGCGGCCGAAGGCCAGCAAGGCTTCGCCCGGCGCGACCTTCGCAGCATTGAGCCGCACTGCCGCACCTGGCGCATAGTGCGAGGCGAGCATGCCGGGCGCCTCGATGCCCGAAGCGCCGCGCAGCAACTTTGTCCCGGCCACTGCTTCGATCTCTTCGGCGGCAATGCCGCCCGGCCGCAGCAGCCGCAGCTTTCCAGCTTCGACCTTGACAATGGTCGATTCCAGCCCGACCGGCGTCGCGCCGCCGTCGACCACAAGCTTGATCCGGGGACCGAGATCGGCGGCCACGGCCTCGGCCGTCGTGGCGCTGATCCTGCCCGAGGAATTGGCGCTTGGCGCCGCCAGCGCGCGGCCGAACCTGGCGATCAGCTCGCCGCCAAAGCCTTTCGGCATGCGCAGCGCGATCGTTTCCAGACCGGCGGTGACCAGCGGATGAATGCCGTTGCCGGGCCGTTGCGGCAGCACCAGCGTCAGCGGCCCCGGCCAGAATGCGTGCGCCAATCTTTCCGACAGCGGGTCGAACAGCGCGATGCGCTCGGCCATCGCCGGGTCGGCTATATGGGCGATCAGCGGGTTGAAGCGAGGGCGGCCCTTGGCTTCGAAGATGCGGGCCACGGCAACGCCGTTGGTCGCGTCGCCGGCCAGCCCATAGACGGTCTCGGTCGGGATGGCGACGACATCGCCGCTCTCGAGCAGCGCCAACGCCCTTTCCATCGCCTCGCCGACGGCACGAATTTCAGCCACTGTCGTCACCTCACGGATGCGGGTGCCTAATACGCTGACGCCGACGGAGCAAGTCCGGGCGTAGGCGAATCGCAAATCGCTAAAATGCTATGTTTCCCCGCAAGCCGGCATCAACTGCCCTCGGCTAGGGTGCCGCCTTGTTGGGCAAGGGGAATTATCATGCTTTCGCTGCGTATCCTTGGAGCGCTTGGTCTGGCGTTTATGGCCGGCACGGCACAGGCCTCGTCGCTCGTTTTTCTCGGGCAAACGACGGCGACGCCTTCGGTTGTAAATGCCGGCGCGCTCGAACGGGCGAAAACACCGTCGATCGTCGCGCTCGGCGAGAAGTTGCCTGACGTCAATGAAAACGTCGCCGATGAAAAGGTCGCGGCAATCCCGAGCCAGCCGAGTCATGGCTTCGACGGAAGTCCGATGATCATTCGCGGCGGTATCGTCGGCGATGCCTTTGCAACGCCCGCGCCCAAGGCCGCGCCGGCCACCGCTGCCGCGCCCGCCGCGGACAGCAAGGCCGACCCAAAGGTCGCCAGCAAAACCCCTGAACCAGCTGCGCAGCAGCCTGCGCCGCTAGCAGCTCCCGACCAGCCGAAATAGCGCCACAAGCGATGATTTTTCCCGGACGTCAGCCGGCTATCTTGGAGAAATCCGCGACCCGGTCGGTCGCCGCGCGGATGCGGGCGAGCAATGCCAGGCGATTGGCACGCACGGCCTGGTCCTCATCGTTTACCAGGACTTTCTCAAAGAATGAATCAACCGGCTCGCGCAACACGCTAAGCGCCAGCATGGCGGCGGAAAAGTCTTCGTTTTGAATTGCTTCGCCGGCTTGCTTCTCGGCCTGATTGACCGCGGCGTACAAGGTTTTTTCGGCGCCCTCCCGGAACAGCGCCGGCTCAACACGGTCGGCGATCGTCGTGTTCTTCTTCTCCTCGGCAGCCACGATGTTGGCAGCGCGCTTGGTGCCGGCAAGCAGGTTCCTGCCGTCCTCGCTGTCGAGGAAGGAGCCAAGCGCTTCGACGCGGCGGACGATTTGCAGGAGGTCGTCGTTGGACGATTGGCCGATCTCCCCCCTAGAGGGGGAGATGCCCGGCAGGGCAGAGGGGGGCGCGACAGAATGAGAGGCTGGCGGGACAGCGCCCCCCTCTGTCGGCTGCGCCGACATCTCCCCCTCTAGGGGGGAGATCGGGCGCGAACCTGCCGCCAGAACCGCGTCGATCAGATCATGCCGCGCGCCCTGATCGCGGAGATAGACTTTCAGGCGGTCGTGGAAGAAGGACAGGAGATCGGCAATTATCTCAGACGCGGAATGGTCCGGTAATTCGACGCCGCGTATTTCCGAGGACAGCGAACCTGCCCGTTCACTGATCAAATCGTCGGCTGATCCAACGCCAGTAGTGAAATCGCCCTCGTCGTCCGCTCGCCAAACCACCGAAAACCGATTGCCGCGATTGAAGGTAAGCCCGAACAGCGAGTTTAAAAACTGGCGCTGGAGCGGCAGTCTCACCCCGTTCTCGACCAAAGTCCTGACCACTCCCAGCGCCGCTCTTCTGAGCGCATAGGGGTCCTTCGATCCGGTCGGCTTTTCATCAATAGCCCAGAACCCGACCAGCGTGTCGAGCTTGTCGGCAAGCGCCACGGCCACCGAAACCGGATCAGTTGGCACGCGATCGGACGGTCCCTGCGGCTTGTAGTGTTCCTCGATCGCCGCGGCAACGGAAGGATGCTCGCCCTGCAGCAGTGCGTATTTGCGGCCCATGGCGCCTTGCAGTTCCGGGAACTCGCCAACCACTTCGGTGGTGAGGTCGGCCTTGGCGAGCACGGCGGCGCGGCGCGCCAGCGCGGTAATCTCCCCCCTCGAGGGGGAGATGTCGCCGAAGGCGACAGAGGGGGTCGGCACGTCCTGACGCGACGCCCTCTCGCGGACAGAGGATGCCGGCGCTTCACGCGAGGCGACCCCCTCTGGCCTGCCGGCCATCTCCCCCTCAAGGGGGGAGATCGACTGCGCCACGAGCGGCGCCAATTCTTCGGCCAACCTGGCAATCCGCTCCACCCGCTCGCCCTGCGTGCCGAGCTTGGCATGAAACGTTACATTGAGGTGGTCGAGGCGGGCCATGCGCTGGTCGAGCGGTTTTTCTAGATCAAGCCCGAACTTTTCCGCCGATGCCTGCAGCTGGTCGAGATCCGGCAGGTCGCCCTGGTCGGTCTTCCAGAAATAGAGCGCGTCGGACAGGCGCGCGCGCACCACCTTGCCATTGCCATGGGCGATCTCCTTGCCGCCATCCTTGGCCTCGATATTGGCGGTCAGGATAAAGCGGTTGGAAAGCTCTTCGCCCGCGCCATGTGGCCGCGTCACGAAGCACTTCTGGTTGGCGCGGATGGTGAGCCTGATTACCTCGGCCGGAATGGCGAGAAAATCCTGCTCGAATTCGCCCATCAGCACGACAGGCCATTCGACCAGGCCCGACACTTCCTCCAGCAGCCCCTCGTCCTCGACGAGGTCGAGCCCGCTGGCGAAGGCGAGGTTCCTGGCATCGGCAAGGATGATCTCTTTGCGCCTGTCGGCATCGAGCACGACCTTGGCCGCCTCAAGCCTGGCGACATAATCGTCGAAGCGGCGCACCGTGATGGCGCCAGGCGCATGGAAACGGTGGCCGTAGGTGATATTGCCTGAGCGGATGCCGTCGATCTCGAAATCGACGACCACCGGCTCCTCGGTTTCGGGGCCGAAGGTGCACAGGATCGATTGCAGCGGCCGCACCCAGCGCAGCGAGCCGGGCTTGGCCGAAGCCGGCCCCCAGCGCATCGATTTCGGCCAGGGGAAGTTGCGGATGATGCCCGGCACCAGCTCGGCGATGATCTGCTCCGCCGGCCTGCCCGGCCTGGAAATATGGGCGACGTAGAAGTCGCCCTTCTTCGGATCGGAATGAACATGCGCCTCGGCAATCGAGGCAAGGCCGGCCTTGCGCAGAAAACCCTGCACCGCCGGCTCGGGCGCCTTGGTCGAGGGCCCCTTGATCTCCTCGCTGATGTCCTTCGAGCGGGCGGTCAGGCCGCGAATGTCGAGCGTCAACCGGCGCGGCGTCCAATATTCGCGCGCCGCCTCGTAGGTCAGCCCGGCGTCGACCAGCCCGTCGGTCAAAAGCTTCCTGAGATCGCCGGCAGCCTTGCGCTGCATGCGGGCGGGAATCTCTTCCGAACGGAGTTCTAAAAGCAGGTCGGGCATCGAAGGAACTCATGGACAAAAATAGCCGCCGCTTCGCGGCGACCTCCCCCATCGAGGGGGAGGTAAGCGGGGGCATAGCAACTCGGCTGGCCGCTGTCACCCTTCCCCGCTCGATCGGGACATCTAACGGCGATTTCCGAAAAAATTCAGCCGCCTGTCGGACACGCGCCGGTCCGCCCGTCCTTGGATCAAAGATTTCCCTGAACCGAACGCAGCGCTGAAGCGACCAACGCTCAGGCAGAGAGCTATTGGCTGACCGACCATGAGAACGGCATCGACATTCCTGCAGATCCTCGCGCTCAGCGCCTGCTTCACGGCGCAAGTTCATGGCACGTTCTCGATGCCCGGCGTCAGGCAGGCGCTGCGGACAATAGCCGGTGCAAGCGGCCAAGGCACGTTGCCAATCAGCGCCCCTGCCGAAACCGCCTGGAGCTAAGCCGCCAAGCCGCCCGCCTGCGTCAGCAAAAACGCCTCGCCGCAGGCCTTGGCCAGATTGCGAACGCGCAGGATGTAACTCTGGCGCTCGGTGACCGAAATGACGCCGCGGGCATCGAGCAGATTGAAGACGTGGCTGGCCTTGATGCACTGGTCGTAGGCGGGGAATACAAGGCGGTGATATCCCTCCCTCTTGAGCGGAAGGTGGCCAGACAAGGTCTGGCCGGGAGGGGTCGCTCGTGCAGTGCTCGACGTTTTACTTGTGGTGCCTTCTGAGGTGACCCCCTCTGCCCGCTTCGCGGGCATCTCCCCCTCAAGGGGGGAGACAGGCGCGCCGGCTTCGAGCAGCGCCTTGCACTCGGCTTCGGCGTCCTCGAAATGCCTGAGCAGCATTGCGGTGTTGGCGAATTCGAAATTATGGCGCGAATATTCCTGCTCGGCCTGCAGGAAGACGTCGCCATAGGTCACCTTGTCGGCGCCTTCGCGGCCGTTGAAGTTGAGGTCGTAGACATTGTCGACGCCCTGCACATACATGGCCAGCCGTTCCAGCCCGTAAGTGAGCTCGCCCGCCACCGGTGCGCATTCGATGCCGCAGACCTGCTGGAAATAGGTGAACTGCGACACCTCCATGCCGTCGCACCAGCACTCCCAGCCGAGCCCCCAGGCGCCCAGCGTCGGGCTTTCCCAGTCGTCCTCGACGAAGCGGATGTCATGCAGCAGCGGATCGATGCCGATCGCGGCCAGCGAGCCGAGGTAAAGCTCCTGCAGATTGGGCGGATTGGGCTTCAGGATCACCTGGTATTGGTAATAGTGCTGCAGCCGGTTCGGGTTCTCGCCATAGCGGCCGTCCTTGGGGCGGCGCGAGGGCTGGACATAGGCCGCGTTCCAGCGTTTTGGGCCGAGCGCGCGCAATGTCGTTGCCGGATGGAATGTGCCGGCGCCGACTTCCATGTCGTAAGGCTGGAGGACGACGCAGCCATAGTCCGCCCAATAATTATGCAACGTCAGGATCAGCCCCTGGAACGAGCGGCTGGGGTGCATGTGGGCAGGGATATCAACGGTCACGGCGGCCTCGGCGGGAAAGGCGGGATGCCGGCACGTCCTAGATGCCTGGCCAGCAAGCGTCAAGGCAGAGGGGGTCAGGCCTTTGAAGGTGTTCCCTTTGTAACTTGTTTCTTGCCGACTCTGCTATGAAGGCAGGTGCGGTGGCGGACGGGAGACCGGAGCATCTTTGGGTGATCGAGC